>CAZDZP010000013.1:0-19762 GCA_964509855.1 uncultured Anaerolineaceae bacterium
CGGTGAAGATGGTGATGCCGGCCATGAGCTGCCTCCCGGCGGGGAGGATACTACGTGTGGGTCGAATCGTTCGCGAGCCAAGCCTCGTGGTCGTGGCTGAAGTACATGCGCTGCGGGCGAAGGTCGCGGAGTTTCGCGAGCGAGGCGGCCCCGTCTCCCTCTTCCGGCGACCACGACCCTGTGAGGAAACGCTCCCATTCGTCCCGGGTCTCGACCGCCTGCCCGGCGACGATGGCCAGCCCCTCCGCGGTGTCGATGGCGACCGACTGGTGGCCCGGGGTGTGGCCCTGCGTCGCGACGGCGCGGATACCAGGCGCGATTTCGGCGTCGCCGTCCAGCAGGCGGTAGTCCGCGCCGGGGAAGTCGACGAACTCCGGGACGGTGTAGCCGGGTTCGCGGGCGGCTTCGCGTTCGACGCGCTGCACGTGGATTGGCACACGCGCCAGCCCGGCCGTGCCGCCGATGTGGTCGAAGTGCAGGTGGGTAATGATGATGCCTTCGGGCGTGGCGTTGGCTTTCCGCAGCGCCGTGGCGGGGTCGCGCCGGAAGGTCGGGCGGTAAAGGCGGTCGATCAGTTCGTGCGGCGGGCCGAGCCCAGTATCTATAAGGAACGAACCCCCCGGTCCACGCAGCAGGAACGCGTACACGGGTCCGGTGCCGTTGCGGGGATGCGACTCCGGGTACACCACGTCGGCGAGGTGGAGCGGTTCGATTGACCAGTGTTGCGCTGGCATCGCGGGCAGAATCGGCTCGCGGCCCTGCCTGGTCAACCCTGCGGGGCGGTTCACGAGGCACGAATCACATTCGAAACAACGGGCCCTCTGCGTGTGAATTTCTTGCGAAGTACGGCGAAACCCTGCTAGTCACACCTCACAAACCGTTGGTTCATTGGTACATGCGTTGGTATAGTCCCCCGAAGTCCGCTGCCGGCGGGGTGAGCACTGTCGAGGTGCAGGCGGCGGATAGTTGCTGTCACCCCGTGCCAATTTTGAGATGTAGGAGGACGGTCAGCCTGTGACCGAACCTCTTCAGGTCGGACAATTCGGAATTGTCGACCATGAGCCCGTAGACCGCGGACCGAACGCGGGAGTCTTCCACGGGAAGGGCCCCGCCGGTGAGCGCGCCGAACTCTTCGTTGTAGGCGAGGGAACAACCCCCGCCGGCGAGGCCTTCGCGCCGCACGTCGTTTCCGCGCTCGGACATTCCTGGACAACGCTCGATATGAGCCTGACGGGAGCGCTGCGCCGCAGCTTCCTCGAAGCGGAACGCCACGTTGGCGAATGGAACCGCAAGAGCATCGCGCAGCACCGCGTGAGCATTGGCATCACCTGTTTCGCGCGCAACGCCGACTACGCGGTGGTCGCGCAGGCAGGCCCCGCGATTGCCTTTCACCTTTCCGGCCGCCATATGGATATCATCGCCCCACAGGACGATCACGCGACGGCGATGGACGGCACCCCCACTGTGGAGCCGCAGTTCACTCGCATCAGCTTCAAACCTGGTGACCGGCTGCTTGTGCTTTCCACCGCGGCGATTGCCGAACTCGATGACGAACTGGTGGCGGGTATCCTTTCGCTCCCGGCCGAACAGGTGCTGCAGGACCTTTACCGCCGCGTGAAGCACCTTCGCAACCTCACCGTTGTGCTCATCGAATCACCGGACGAATTCGTACGAGCGGACGACGCCTCGGCAAATCCGGACTACGAAATCGGTGCGCCGCCGAAGAGCGACATCATCATCGGCGGCACGCAGACCGGCGAACGCGACCACGGCGCCAGTGGCTTCCAGCCCAGCCTCTTTCTCGACAGCCCGGATCCCGCAGCCCTCACCGAAGTCGAAGCCGCACGCGAAAAGCTCACTCACATCGCCGACCGCGCACGCCTTCGCACCGCCCGCGTCGAGGATTCAGAAGTTTCGGTGGCGCCGCTTCAGCGAGTCGTGGGCGATAGCAGCGGCCTGCTTCGCCTTGCCGAAGAATCCCGCGAGCGTGCGAACGCTGGCCGTGCCGCATCCGCGGTAGGCACGTCCCTTCGCCCTGAATGGAACACCGCGAGCACCGGCCGCCCCGTGGCGATCGCCAGTGCTTCACGACGGGAACTCGTCGGCGCGGGCGTAGCCACCGCAACGGCATCGGGTTCGAACGGCGCAGGCGGCTTTCCAGGGGGGCAACCTGACAATGGGGCTCCGCATGCCAACGACACAGGTGCGGAGGCCGCTCGCAATTCCGTGAACGCGGCGAGCGCCAGCTTCTCGCGGAGCCTCGTTCGGCCACGCCAGGTGGCTCGACCACAGGAAGAACCGAAAGCCGCGCCGTTGGCCTCCGACATGGCTGCCAGCCTGAGAAACCGCGGCACCGGCAACCCTGGCCGCGCAAACAGCTTCGCCGCCGAAACCCCATCGCCGGCACAGCTTGGCGGCTCACCGCTCGTGCGCCCGCGTAGCAACATGGGTGGCCGCTGGAAAGGCGGCGGGTCGCTCTCGCGCCGCTCAACGGTTAGCGGAACGGCGCCGCCGACGCGACTCGTTGTTGGGGTCGGCCTTGGGCTGCTCCTGCTCCTCGTGGGTTTTTTCGCCCTGCCGGGCCTGATGGATTCCAACAACGCCGGGCGAGCGGCGGAACTTGTAGACACGGCTTCCCGGCAAATCACGATCGCGCAGGTGCAAACCGACCCCGCAGCCCAACGCAGCGCCCTAACGGAAGCGAAGGCGCTCCTGCTGGAAGCTGAGCAGGTCGGCGGCGTGACGACCGACACCCAGCGGCTCATCAACGAAGTTGCCGGGGCCATTACCGTTCTCGACGCCGTTACGGCGCCTGCGCGCGTGGAGCTCATCGCCGACCTGAGCGCCTACGGTGAAGCCCCGGTGACACCGGCCGACATATCTATAGGTACAAACGTCGCCTACCTGATGGACACAACCTCGGCTCAGGTCATTTCGCAACCACTCGACGGTCAGCTGGCATCGGTGGTCTACCAGCAAGACGAGACCATTGGCACCACCCGGCCCATAGCTCTTGCGTACCAGGGAGTGAACGACCGCCTGCTCATCGCGACAGCGAACGGGACGCTCTGGGGCTACGACGCCTCCACGGGCCTCAACCTGCTTGTGCTCAACGTTCCCGTTGGCACCCAACTCACGGACATCGCTACTTATGGTGGCGACCTCTACATCCTGGACGCGAACGCCGGGAAGATCGTGAAGATGACGGCCGTGGGCGACGACTTCCCCTTCGAGCCCGTCGTCGTGCGCGATGACCCGGTGCTGCGGACCGCGGTGCGCATGCTCGTCGACGAAGAAGTCATCGTGTCGCTCGCCGACGGGTCACTGCAGCGATTTAGCGGCCAGCTGACCCTCACGCTCTCGCAGGCGGGCATCGACAAAACGTTGACCGCCGCCGCGTCACCGTGGGTGCTCCCCGACGGCGGCATCGCGCTACCAGACGCGGCCAACGACCGCATCGTGGTGCTCGGCCGCGATGGCACCTTCCTGCGCCAGTACCGCCATGAGGAACTCATCCACGTCGCCAGCATGGCAGCGCGCGACGATGCCGGGTACGTGTTCAGCAACGGCAAGCTCATGCGAGTCACCTGGTAGCGTTCCGCCCCCGTCCGATAGGTCCCCATATTGCGGACCCATTCCCGCCGCATGTAGAGCGGTCCGGGGGTATAAAGGTGGCATGACTTTGCTCGTCGCCATTGATACCTCCCACAGCGCTTCTCCCGTGGTCGCGCATGCCGCCGCTTTCGCACGCGCGGCCGGCCTCCACCTCAACGTGACGCGCGTGCTCGACCCCATGCTCGACTACGTCGGCGGCCCCGACACGAGCGAAACGGTTGCCGCATCGGTGCGTGCCTCCTGGGAAGACGAAATGCGAAAGCTCCTGGAGGCGAACGGCGCCACCGGTTCGACGCGCGTGACGCTCATGCGGCAGGGAGAGCGCATCCACCAGGCGATCGTGCGTGCCGCCATGGAAGCGGACGCGAAGGCCATTGCCCTTGGTTCCCACGGCGCCTCCGTGATGCGCCACGCGGTGCTCGGAAGCGTGGCCATGGGGGTCGTGGGGAACACGGAACTACCGGTGTTCGTGGTTGGCCCACGAGCAGATGTCCCACCCGAAGGCGACGCCTACAACATCGTTGTGGCCGAAGAAAGCGACAAAGGCACGCGGGCCCCGCTGGCCCGCCTCGCGCCGCTCATGGACGGCAACACCCTGCGGCTCACCCTGCTGAATGTCTACGAATCGCGCCTGGGCGACCGCGGCGAGCGCGAGGAGATGGTAGCCGCGAACGTCCGCCTCGGCGAACAACGCGACGCCTTCCCCTTCGCCGACCGTGTCGACGTGGTCGTGCGCGCGCTCCACGACTTCGAACGGTTGGATGGCGCCATCCTCCGAATCGCCGATGAGACGAGCGCCCAGGCGGTTTGCATGACCACCCGGGGGCATTCCACGCGAAGGCACATCCTCGCTGGAAGTGTCGCAGTAGGAGTGTTGAAGCACTCTCCCGTGCCGGTGATGCTATTGCGGCGCGACTAAGGGCGGTCCTATCGGACCGTAAAATTGGGCCCTTTGCTGTCGAAGGCGGATGCGGAACCCCACCCGCCATGCCATACTGAAACCGCGCAGAACTCCCGCGCGAAATGCGATATGACAGATTTGGTAAGTTCAGTCAAGGAAGCACCCGCGCCGGTATCGAACCCGGTGGTTCGATGGTTCTACCTTGCCGCGGGCAGCCTGCTGGTCGGCATCGGCGTTCTCGGCATCTTCCTGCCGCTACTACCCACGACCATCTTCCTCATCCTCGCGGCCGCCTGCTACGGCAAGAGCTCCAGGCGCGCCTACACGTGGCTCACCACCAATCGTGTCTTTGGCGGCTACCTGCGCAACTACAAGGAACACAAAGGCGCCACGGTACGCGCGAAAGTGATGTCCATCGGCTCACTCATCCTGGGAATCGGCATCACAATCTACTTCTTCGGCCTGCCACTCTGGGTCGACCTAGTGCTCGTTGGCATCGCAATCGGAGTCACCTGGCACCTGCTCGCGCTCGAAACCATTCGCGAGCCCAAAAAAGAAACGGCCCCCGAAACCGTTTAGTCTCGCGGGCCGTTCCCCTGTCAGCTGGTCGTGACCTTACTGGCCCTGGGTGGAGGTGGTCGGCGCCGGCGGAGCCGGGGTGATTCCGCCCGTCTGCCCGAAGAGCGAGGTCGGGTCGATGATGACGCCCTGGCCGCTCGGGATGAGGGCAATCTGGATGTTGTCACCCAGCGATTGCACGGCAGTGAACTGGATGACTTCCTGCGTGATCGACTCGCTAATCAGGCGGTTTGCTTCGGCCTGACCTTCCGCTCGAACCCGGATGGATTCGGCTTCACCGCGGGCGGTTTCAATTGCCTGCTGTGCTTCGGCCTGGCTCTGGCGGATGCGCTCCTGTTCGCGGAGTGCGTCCTGCGTCGCGATCTGCTTCTGCTCGATGGATTCCTTGAACTCCGGCCGGAAGTCGATCTCGTCAATGAGGAGGTCGTTCACCGTGATGGAAAAGGTTCCGAGGTCTTGTGAAAGGCGGGAAAGCACGGCCTGGCGAATGTTCTCGCGGTTCGGCGCCACTTCCACCGTTTCGTAGGAAACCACTTCCTGCTTGAAGTAGTCATTGACGCGCGGCTCTACCAGGATGTCGAACCAGGTCGGCCCAACATTTCGATAGAGTTGCTGCACCGCGGCGGGCGACACGGAAAAGTTGAGCGTCGCGCTGATGAAGACATCCTGCGTTTCGCGCGAGAAAGCGTTGACGTTGTCGAAGCGCTGTCGCTGCACGCGGATGTTCTCCGTGCGCGTTTCCTGCCAGGGCGCGATGAACTGCAGACCCTCACCGCGCTGGCCGATAATTTCGCCGAACTGGTAGACGATGGCGACGTTACCCGCCGGCACCTGGCGAATCGAGGCGATCGCGGTGTGTGCGCCCACCCAGAGCACCCACACCACCACGGCGGCGCCCATGATGAGCATGCCACGCGCGGCATCGGGCGAGCCGGGTTCGCTTTCGTTTTTGAGTGCTCGCCCTACAAAAAATGCGAAGGCGGCGATGACCGTCGCAAAGATGATGCTGCCGAACCAGATCATGTAGTACTCCTCTTTCCTGGCTGGTGGCTCCCTACCCTGCGGCAGGACACGAATTGATAGCCCCGGACATGGGGCAGTGACGATTCACCAGGTTCCGGGCCCGTGGGAGGGAGGCGGCGACCGTTTTGCAACGTCATTCGCTGGTGCCGGTAGGCACATGTGCGGCGAGGCGGGCCAATCCGTTCGTGGGCGCCCATCACCGTTGTTCCCGGCTGTGGTAGATCGTCGTCCCGCACAGTATTGCATCCCCGGCGTCCACGTGCCGGTCGGGACGCCCCAAACAAGCCGTTGGTTAAGCCAGAGTTTTCCCTCCCTACCATGCGAACCAGGCCTTGCCGCCTTGGGGTCAGCGCAACCGAATGCCCGGGAGTCACCATGCGAATCACCGCAACGGCGCGCTGCGGTACGCTGAAGCGATGCGAGTTCTCGCCATCGAATCCTCCTGCGATGAGACCGCCGCCGCCGTTGTGGACGACGGCCGGCGCGTGCTTTCCTCGGTCGTCGCCAGCCAGGTTGATATCCACGCGCGCTATGGCGGCGTGGTGCCGGAAGTAGCCAGCCGCCAGCACCTGCTCAAGATCCGCCCGGTCATCGAAGAAGCGCTCAGCGAAGCTGGCTGTACGCTCGACGACATTGACGCTGTCAGCGGCACGCGCGGCCCCGGCCTCGCGGGAGCGTTGCTCGTGGGCTACAACGCCGCCAAGGCGATTGCGTGGGCCCGGGATCTGCCATTCCTTGGCGCGAACCACCTGGAAGGGCACGTCTACGCCAACTGGCTGGCCGAAGGCCCGGAACCGCAGTTTCCGGCGCTGTGCCTGGTGGTCTCCGGTGGACATACCGACCTGGTCTTCATGCGGGGTCACGGCCTGTACGAACGGCTCGGCGGCACCCGCGACGATGCAGCCGGCGAAGCCTTCGACAAAGCCGGCCGTCTGCTCGGGCTGCCCTTTCCCGGTGGCCCGCACGTCGCGAAGGCTGCACTCGAAGGCGGACCAAGCGCCCTATCGCTGCCCCGTGCGTGGATGCAAGGGACCTTCGATTTCAGCTTCAGCGGCTTGAAAACGGCGCTGCTGCACGCGGTACGTGACGAAAACTACCCCGTTCCCGAGCTAGCGTGGGAGTTCCAGGAAGCCGTTGTGGACGTGCTCGCGGGCAAGACCTCGCGTCTTTCGCGAGAGCTCGGGGCCGCCGAGGTCCTCGTCGCAGGGGGCGTCGCCTCCAACGCCCGGCTACGAGAAGAGCTCCAGCGCCGCTGCCCTGTTCCAGTCCGCATCCCACCGGCGCACTACTGCACCGACAATGCCGCAATGATCGGCGCCGTCGCCGGATTCCGACTCGCACTCGGGCAGCGCTCCCCGTTGGACGAAGATATCTTCACCACCAATGACTGGAGTGAACCGGCGCGATTCATGTCCGCTGTGAGCTGAGCCCGCTATCCGCCATGGGCCGGCTACTGCGCAGCGTCACCGTCTTCTACAACACCACCATCGGCTGAAGACTGGCCTCCCGGCGCCTGCTGTGCACGGGAGTCGTTGCTTTCCTTCGCAAACGAGACACTCCGGAAGATTGCCCGGGCCTCATCGCCGCATTCCTCGTCGGCGCAGCGCACGAGCATCGTGAGCCGCTTTCCTTCGGCCGCTTCGGGCACGTGAAGCGCTGACACGAAGGGGTACTGTGCGCTCCCGCTGCGGTCTTCGTAGTAGAGGATGGTGGCGTCCCGGCCGTCAACGGACAGGAGCGACAACTTTTTGCCGCCTGCGCTCGGCGCCGATGCATTCGATCCGAAGTCGTAGCTCACCTTCATGTTCGCACTTGCCAGTTCCCCGGCCACGGAATCGAAGGCGAGGGTGTCAAGTTCAACAAGATCGGTGGGCACCTTGAAGCTAAGCGCTCCTGGGATATCGACTTCCTGCGAATCCTGGCCCCCACAGGCCACGCTGAAAAGCAACAGGAGTGGGACAAGCGTCACTATGGCGCGGCGTTTCATCAGCAAATCCTCCACCGTGGGGCGAACGAAACTCAGGCCCCACACGGATCTTCGGTCGCGCCGGTCCCTTTCAACAGGTCGGGCCGCCCGGCCAGGCCTGCGCGAATGCGTAGAATGAAGCCACAGATGAACCCGCGGAGGCATGAATGGCAGTCCAGGTGAAGTGGTTCGCCACACTCGTAAAGCGCACGAAGTCCAAGCAACCCACCACGGAGGTGGCCCACGAACCGGGTCTCACCCCGCTCAAGATTTTCCTCGACGAAGGATTCAACAACGCCGACGCCGAATCGGTGATGATGCTCATCAACGATTCGCAGGTGGATTCGGACGCACCCGTGCAGGACGGAGATCGCGTGGAGTTCATGGTCAGCATCCAGGGGGGATGAGGTGTGGCGAACTACTAAACGGGCGGTGGAAACATGAGCCTGATCGTCGGCATCTTCGCCCTGCCCCTGCTTCTCTGGTCGTGGCTCGTCGGGCACAACGAAGAAGACGGCGAACTCGCGATGTCGCTGATCGCGTGGATGGTGCTCGCCGCGCTCGGCCTCGTCCTCTGGTGGTGGATCTGGTGAGGGGCGCCAACCGCCCGCTCGCGTAGACTGCGCCGCACACCATTTCCACAGCAGAGGCGTATTCATGGATCTCGAATTCTCCGGGCAGGTCGCCCTCATTACTGGCGGTAGCGAAGGCATCGGCAAAGCCGCCGCCGCCGAATTGGCGCGCGAAGGCGTCAACGTCGTCATCTGCGCGCGCCGCCAGGATGTACTCGACGAAGCCGCGGCGGAAATCCGCGCCGATGCGAAGGGCGAGGTGCTCGCGGTTTCCTGCGACGTTTCCAGCAAGGACGCCATTGATGGGCTCGTGAAGCAGATCGCCGACCGCTTCGGCCGCCTCGACATTGTCGTCAACAACGCCGGCACCTCGGCGGCCGCGCCGTTCGAAAATGTCCCCGACGAAAAGTGGGGCGTCGACCTCGACCTGAAGCTCATGGCTGCGGTTCGCACCAGCCAGGCGGCTATCCCGCTCATGCGGCAGAACGGCGGCGGCCGCATCATCAACATCGCCCACGTTGGCGGCAAAGCTCCTACCGCCAGTTCGCTCCCCACGTCGGTGAGCCGCGCGGCTGGCATCGCGCTCACGAAGGCGATGTCAAAGGACCTCGCGAAGGACAACATCCTCGTGAACGCCGTTTGCGTGGGCATTATCAAGAGCGGTCAGATTTCGCGCGCGGCCCGCGGGCGCTTTCCCGACGCACCCCTCGACGAGGCGTACGACAAGATGGGCGCGAACATCCCCCTCGGCCGCATTGGCGAAGCACGCGAAGTCGCCACGCTGATCGCGTACCTCGCGTCGCCCCTCGGCGGATACATCACCGGCACCGCGATCAACGTCGACGGCGGCATGGGAAACACCGTCTAGCGCGAGACGCGGCTGCTACACTTGTACCCATGACAGCGCCAACCGAAGTCGATATTGGCACGCTCATCGAGCGGCGCCCGGGGGTGTACGGTGGTCGTCCCGTGCTCAAGGGCACGCGCTTTCCGGTGATGCAGTTGGCGGTCATGCATCAGCAGGGTGCTGACATGAACGAAATACTCCGCCGTCTGCCGCACCTGGATCCCGTGCTCGTACACGCCGGGTTGGCTTATTACCTCGCCAACCGGGAACTAGTTGATGCCGAGCTGGCCGAAGAAGAAGAACTCTACCGGGCTGAAGCATCTCGCTGATGCGCCTTTACATGGACGAGGACTCGACCGATGGCGACTTCGTGGCGTCGCTGCGACGCGCTGGCTTTGACGTCCTGACCTGTGTCGAGGTGAATCGCCTCTCATTCAGTGATACCGAGCAACTAGAGTTCGCCTCCAGTGAGCATCGTGTGATCGTGACGGCAAACCGAGGCGATTTCGCTGCGTTGCATGCGCGGAACGTTCGCGCTGGCAACTGCCATTCCGGGATCGTGCTCTGGCGCCAAACGGAATCGATCGGTGGCCGCGTGCGGGGTCTGGAGAGGCTCTTCAGTGAAAATCCAACTGGCATCGCCGATCGCCTCGAGTATCTGTCTGAGTGGATTCGCAAGGCTCGAGACGCATAGCCCCCTGCTACACTGGTCCCCATGACAGCCCCAGCAGAAGTCAACATCGGCACGCTCATCGAACGGCGGCCGGACGTATATCACGGTCGGGCGGTGCTCAAGGGCACGCGTACCCCGGTGTTTCTCATCGCAGAGATTCTCCAGCAGGGTGCCGACACCGACGAATTGCTGCGGCAGCTGGCGCACCTCGATAGGAAACTCGTGCTCGCCGGCCTGACCTATTACCTCGCCAACATAGACCTGGTGGACGCGGAGATGGCCGAGGAAATCGCGGCGCACGATGCTGCAGCGCGGAGCGCCCCAACGCGTAGTCCGCTTCGCCGCAAATCCGCGGAGTAGGGCGCCTACTGATGGCACGACGAATGAGCACCGCTGACCCGCACCCCAACGCGGTATAGTTGGCTGACAGTCCAGTTCCCGGGAGCTTCCCTTGCGAGAAATGTCAGGCGGCGAAGCCGTCTATGAAGCGCTGAAGGCGATCGATTGCGAACACGTCTTCGGTATCGTCAGCGTGCACAACATCCCCATCTACGATGTCATCGGCCAGAAGGGCGGCATCACGCCCATCCTCATGCGGCACGAGCAAGCGGCCGTGCATGCCGCCGATGCCTACAGCCGTGCCACCGGCAAAGTCGGCGTCGCCATCACCAGCACGGGTCCGGGCGCCAGCAACGGCATGACCGGGCTCTTCGAAGCCGGGTTCGCGTCGTCCAAGGTGCTCATGATCACCGGGCAGATCGACACCCAGTACTACGGCAAGGGCAAGGGCTTCCTCCACGAAGCGGAGAACCAGCTTGCGATGCTGCGCTCGGTCGCGCCGCACTCGGAAACGGTGCGGCGCACCGAGGACATCGCCCAGACGATCGTCGATGTGGCGACGCGCATCTCCACCGGGCGGCCGCAGCCGGGTGCCATCGAAATCCCCGTCGACCTGCAATACAACCGCGCCGACGTGGACGTGCCGCACATCGAAGGCTGGCCGCGCGTACAGCCCAACAAGGACTCTCTCGCCCAGGCGTCGGCGGCGCTGAAGGATTCGAAGCGCACCGTGATCTGGGCGGGCGGCGGCGTCATCACCGCCAACGCGGCAGGCGAACTTAAGCAGCTCGCGGAGTCGTTGAACGCGCCCGTATTCACGTCCACGAACGGCCGCGGAGCCATCCCGGAAGATCACGCCCTATCCATGGGGCCGCTCGGCAACGTCCCGTCCTTCGGCCCGGTATTCGACGAAGCCGACGTTGTCCTCGCGGTGGGTACGCGATTCCAGGCCGGCGCCACGCGCACGTGGTCCATGAAGCTCGGTAAGAAGCTCGTGCACATCGATGCCGACCCCGGCGTCATCAACCGCAACTACCAGGCGGACGTGATGGTGGTTGGCGATGCCCGCCTTTCGCTCGCCGGCATCATGAAGGACCTTGCCGGCGTTACGAACGAGGATGGCTTCACCGAAAACGCCAAGTCCCTTCGAGATGAGGCACGCGCCCAGATCCGCAAGGACATCGGCCCGGACTTCGAAGCTATCATGGACGCGATGCGCAGCCTGCTCCCACGCGACGGCAACATCGTGCGCGACGCGACGGTGCCAGCCTACCTGTGGGGCAACCGGCTGATCGAGATCTACGAACCGCGCACCTCCATGAACCCCACCTCGGCCGCGATCGGTCCCGGCCTCCCGCTGGGCATCGGCGCGGCGGTGGGCAGCGGCAAGAAGACCGCCATCATCCAGGGCGACGGCGGCTTCATGCTTTCGATCGGCGAACTGGCCAGCTGCGTGCAGCACCAGTTACCCGTCATCGTGTGCGTGTTCAACGATGGCGGCTACGGCGTGCTACGCAACATCGAAGCGCGCACCTTCGATGGCCGCCAGTTCGGGGTCGACCTTGCGACGCCGGACTTCGCCATGGTGGCCAAGGGCATGGGCATGCACGGCGAGAAGGTCGTCGGCGTGGATGCGTTCAAGGACGCCTTCGCCCGCGCGGTAGAATTCCAGGGGCCAGTCCTGCTGGATATCGATATGGACGCGCTCACCCCGATGTCCGGGCTGGGCAGCCGGCCATCGAAACAGAAGTCGTAGCGTAGCTTCCCAGGGCACGCTGTCGACGGAGAAGACCCCGGTCCGCCGGGGTCTTCTCGCGTCCGAATCGCGCATCGCTCCGAACGCTATCCCGGGATGCGCAGGTTGTTCCAGGAAAAGGCGAGCAGAAACAGCGAAAGGCCCAGCCCGACAAGGCCGAGCCACTCCGGGGCTGCGGCAGCGGGCAGCAGAACGGGCACCAGCCCGGCGGCCAGCACACCGGCCACAAAGCAAATCGCGAAGAACCACCGCCCGGGTATGGACGTGCGCCCTTCGAAGAGCCTCGACTCCTCGTTGCTTTGCCACGCCGCCCAAGCCGGTTTGAAGAGCATGCGATAGACAAGGAAACCAGCGGCGAGCGCCCCGGCAAACGCCAGCAGCGCCAGTGCCAGGCTGGATTCGAACACGCGCTCCATGCCGTTTTCGGACAAGCCGGGGACGATCACCGCCAGTCCTCTCGCGATGATCGACGCAACCGGGCGCACCAGGTCCTCCCATCGCTCGCGGCCGAGAGCCATGAGCGCGGCAAGCGGGAGCAGCCCCACGCACAGCAGTCGCGTGGGGGTCAGCGCCCCTACCCGCCACTCGCGGCGGACCCGGGCCGCTTCCACCTCGTCCCGGCCGGCGGGGCGCGATTCAAGGAGCTGCACGCCGGCGAGCGACACGATGGACGAGGCGACGCGCGCCACGAAGTCGTCCGTGTTGTGGAAGTAGCCTGTGTGGTCCGAAAGGGGTGACCAGCGGTTCACCACCGGGATGCTCGTGATGCCCGCCGGTGGCGAAAGGCTCAGTGGACCCACCGGGACCGGGTCACCCGTCGCCCAGACGTCGAGCCAACGAACGGTCCCCGTATCGAGGCCCGGGAGGGCGAGCTGCTTGTCGCCCACGGAAAGCGGTGTGTCATCGTTGACGGAGGCGAAGAACGACTTGAGCAACAGCCCGAGCGCCGACCAGAAGCCGCGGATGTGGTCGCGCTGCCCCAGGAGTGGTTTTATCCCGGCTCCGAATGTGACGAGAAGCTCCACATCGGGCGACCCGCCCTTCATGAGCGCGCGGTGGGCGACGGCGGCGCCCTGTGAGTGGGCGAGCACGGCAACAACGTCGCTGCGTTCGCTCACCCACTCGATAGTTCTCTCCACATTCGTACTCATCGCGTCGAAGCTCAGTTCGCTTTCCACCAGCGTGTGGCAGTCGCCGAGGTAGTTCGCGAGCAACAGTTGTAGGGAGCGCACCGCGTCGCGCAGCTTGGGCACGAATGCGAACACCGTTGTGAGCAGGATGAAGAGCCAGAGCACCAGCACGAAGCCGAGAAAGGCCAGCGTCGCCACTCCCCGGGAAAGCAACGCGAGATACTGAATCCCGTCGCGCCAGCCGAGCTCCTTGCCGTCCTTGGCTCGCGCGCGGGTGGCCACGTGCGTTAGGGCACGCGGCATCTCGGATGCATACCACCCCACCAGGCGCGGCCCAAAGGTGAATCCCCAGCTCGCGACCTGGCTGTACGAAGGTGGGTCAAACACCCCGGCCCAATGCGCTTCCGCAAACAGGATTTCCACCTGGCTGCCGTCTTTGTTGAGCTTCACCGTGGCGCGCGTGTGCGGCGGCGTCTCGCCGGGGCCGGGCTTCAGCACCGTTTCCGTTACCCGGACGGGGTCGTCCTCAATGACAGGCCCGAGCCAGCGCTTCATCCACTTCAACGTGGGTTCGCCGAATCCGCGCAGTGTGGCGCCCTGCTTTTGTTCGCCGATGCCGTGCACAAGCACGACGCCAACGCTGCGTACAGGCCCCACTGTCGAACGGACCTGGATCGCTGCCGGTTGCGGCGCCCTCGAAGGCAATGCCGCCGGCGCGGGCCCATCGACGCTGCCGGACTCAACTTCGTACGTCGCCGCGGTGAATGGCTCCGAAACGGACGGGACGCTCTGGATCTTCACGATGGGGTGATTCTAGACCCCGGGCTCGTCATGGGTTCCAGCAAGAGTCTCCAACCGCTATTCCCAGGTGATGGCCGATTCGCCCGCCGAGTTGTACGCCGACACACCATAGGCCAGGCAACAGGTGGTTCCGATGAGGAACTTCACTGGCAGGTTGGTGCTGCGTGCACCAGCCGGGGCGCTGCCTTCCTGCGACACCGGCGATTCGTTGGTGTTGATGTCCGTGTAGGTGAAGTAGATTCGGAACCCTTCGACGTTCGTGCCGGTGTGATGCCAACTCACCGTGATGTTGTCGCCCCCGGCCCAGCTGACGTTCGTCGGCGGCGACGGTGGCGCAACTGTGGGGGTCGCCGTTGGCGTGCTCGTAGGCGTGTGCGTCGGGGTGAAGGTCGGCGTGCTCGTCGCCGTGTTTGTTGGGGTATGGGTCGGTAAGAACTTCGACGGAGCCGTTGGGGTCGCCGTTGGCGCGGTGGTGGGCGGTGTCGTAGGTGCGACCGTTGGCGCTGGCGCGGGGGTGTTGGTCGCTGCAGGCGGCGGCGCGCTGGTCGGCGCGGAGACAGGTGTGTTCGTCGGCGCGGTCGTCGCGGACGTACCGGGCATTGCGGTACCAACCGGTGTGAGGCCCGTCGCCACCGCTGCCGACCGCGTTGCCACCGGCGTACGCGTGCTTCCGCTGGCCGCCGGGGACGCCGTCTCTTCGCCTTCCGGAGTCGCGGTCGCTTCGTCGCCGGGGCCAGCAGCGGCGTTGTCGTTGTCCCGGTTCAACCAGATGCCGAGCCCACCGCCGATGACAATAGCGAGCAGAGCGGCCACTCCGAACATCACGAGCCGCCTTCGCCCCTTTTCACCCTCGGTTGCAGCTGGTGCGACCGTTCCGCCACCAGCGCCCGTACCGTCATGCGAACCCGAACCCGAACCCGAAGGCAGCGCCGTCGTGCGCTGCGACCGCGATGCCGACGCCGCTGCCGCGCTCGCGACCGCCGCTCCCAACGCGGGCGCGGCCATCGTTTCGGAGGTTGGCAGCGCGGCGACCATCCCCCCGGTGCCGATGCCCGCGGCGTCACGCAACGCGGCGACAAATTCCCCGGCGCTCGGCCACCGGTCGGCGGGCTGCTTCGCCAGCGCCTTCGTCATGACTGGCGCTACGGCCGAAGGCAGGGCCTCGTTTGCTTCCATGATCGGCGCCGGCGGTTCGTGCACGATGCGGTACATCAGGCTGGTGCCCGTGCCTTCGAAGGGCGGTTTGCCAGTGAGCAGTTCAAAGGCGGTCACTGCCAGCGCATAGATATCCGACGCTGACGAAAGCCGTCCGTCGGACACCTGCTCAGGCGCCATGTAGCGCGGCGTGCCCATCACCATACCGGTGAGCGTGAGCCTCGCCGAATCCAACGCCAGCGCGATACCGAAGTCCGTCAGCATGGCGCGGCCGTTCGCATCCACAAGGATGTTCCCCGGCTTCACATCGCGGTGGACCAGCCCCGAGGAATGGAGGTAGTCCAGCGCCGAGGCTGCCTGCCGCAGCACATCGATCGCCTGGGCCGGTGGCAGCGGCGCCTGCTGTTCGATCAGTGTTTCGAGCGTGACGCCTTCCACGAGTTGCAGGGCAATGAAGGGCCGCCCGTCGTCGAGGGTGCCGATGTCGTAGATTGTGACGATGTTCGCGTGGTCGAGCCGCGAGGCGACCTGCGCCTCCTGCAGGAAGCGCTGCACGAATTCCGGCTGGTTCGCCAGCGTGGGCGCCACAATTTTGAGCGCGACGTAGCGGCCCAGCACGGTGTCGAAGGCCTTGAACACAGTGGCAGATGCGCCGGAACCGAGTTCGTCCTCTATCCGGTAGCGATTGGCGGCAAGGTCGTTAGCCAGGGCGCGGCTCCTCTTCCCCGACCAGCCTACATGCTGGCCAAGCAGCCTGCCTACCGCCATCATGCCAATCTCAGGAGATGCAATGGCGCTCGATTTCGAAGTTGTGGTCACTCGACCGGGTACCCCGGAGCGGCACACCTTCGTGTGTAGCGGAGAAGCAAGCATCGGGCGCGAACCGCAAAACGCCATCCTGCTGGCGCACGGCTTCGTTTCGCGCGTGCACGCCGCCATCAAACTCCTGGACCAAAACACCGCGCGAATCACCGACCTCGGCAGCCGCAACGGCACCATGGTCGAAGGTGTCCCGCTTTCCGGGAGCAGCACCGAAGTGCCCATCCCCGTCACGCTGCATGTCGGGCCCTTCGTGTTAGCGGTGGGTGCACTGCGCGCCGAAACGCAGACGATGGAGGCCGGGTCGGCCACCTTCACCAGCCGAAGCTTTCTCGACGTGGGCCGCCGCCAGTTCTTCGTCGATGGCCGCCCCGTGCTCGACAACCTCAGCCAGAACGAGTTCGCCTTCCTCGAAGCACTGAGCGCGGCCGCACCCAACGTGGCCGACCGCGTGGCCGTTGGCGACGCCATCTGGGGGGACGGTCAATGGGACCCCTACATGCTGCACAACCTGCTAAGCCGCCTGCGCCGCCGTCTCGCCAGCGAAATCGGCGACGAAGAAATCATCGTGACCGTCCCGGCCGTGGGTTTCCGCCTGAACTGAGGCTTCACGTCCGGGTAGCGCTCCCCCGAAAGTTGTGTGCGCCAATCGACCCAAGGAATGAGCGATATTGCTTGAGCAGGGGGTCGCGCCACCGCACGATAGCGTGATGCATCCGAACGTAGCCGCGAACCCGGCCTTGCAGCGGCGTCTGCGCGCGAACCTGTGGTTGTTCGCTGCCTTCCGCTGGCTCGTGATGTTCATGCTGCTTGGGCCTATCTGGGTGGTCTATCTGCAGGAAGACCGCGGTCTTTCGCTCACCCAGGTCACGGCCATGGAAGGCCCCTTCTGGTTCGCGCTCGTGCTCTTCGAAGTGCCCACCGGCGTCATCGCCGACCGCTTCGGGAGAAAGACGTCGCTGCTCTGCGGCGCCTTCGTCAACTTCGTCGCCATTCTCATCTTCGCCATGGCCGACAACTTCGCGATGCTCTTCGGCAGCTACATGCTCTGGGCGGCCGGGCTCACCATGCTCTCCGGCGCCGATAGCGCCTTCTACTACGACACCCTCAAGGCGCTCGGCCGCGAAGGCGAATACCAGAAGCGGTGGGGTCGCATGTGGGCGCTTTCCTCCGCCGCGGCGGGTACCGCCATCCTCATCGGCGGACCAATGGGGAGCTGGCTCGGGCTCCAGGCGCCGATTATTGCCACCGCCATCTGTAGCTTCATCGCCATGATCATCGCCTTCACCTTCCTGGAACCACCGGTCGAAGACGAAGGCAACGGCTCGGAGAAGCTCGGCATGGTTGCGAATACGCGCGTCGCCATCCGCCTGTTACGAGCGAACAAACCGGTGCTGCTCATCATGGCCTTCGGCGGAGTGCTCGCCGGCATTGTGATGACGGCCGACGTGCTCGTGCAGCCTTACCTGCGCGGACACGGCATCGACGTCGGCTGGTTCGGACCGCTGCTGATCCCCGGGCGCATCCTCGGCATCATCGCCGCGCTCATGGCCTACCGCATCACGACAGCATTTGGATTGCGAGGGACGCTCGCGTTCATTATCGCGCTCGCCGGGGTGCCGCTGGTTGGCCTCGCGAGTTGGGACAGCATGGCCGCGTTCGCCGTGTACCCGCTGTTCGGCGCGATTTCGGGCGTGATGCAGCCGATGATCTCGGACTACATCAACCGCCGCATCCCGAGCAGCCAGCGGGCCACGGTTCTCTCGTTCCTGCAGTTGTTCTTCAGCCTGGTGGCGGCGGTGCTCGTCCCCGCGGGCGGCCTGTTGGGCGAAGTCTTCAGCCTGCGGGTGGCCTACGCCGGCATCGCCGTGTTCCTCGCCGCAGCCGCGATTCCCCTCGCGCTAGCCTTCCTGCGCGCCGACAAAAAGGCCGGCCCACTCCCGGAACCCGAGGTGGTTGTCACACCCCTCCCGGTCGACGATGCGATAGGAGCGCAGCCCGCAGGTGGCTAGCCCCAGGGCCGACTACGCTGCATTGCACCCATGACGTCCGCCGCCAGTCCTCGCATCCCACTCGACCCCGAACTGCGCCGCCGCCTTGAAGGCAACGCGAGGCGCTTCCTCGTGCTGCGCGCTATCACCAGCTTCCAATTGCTCTTCGGCATCTGGGTGATCTACCTGCAGGAAGAGCGCGGCCTTTCGCTCGGCCAGGTCGCCGGTATGGAGGGGCCTTTCTGGCTCGCGATGGTGTTGTTGGAAGTGCCCACCGGTGTCGTCGCCGACCGCTACGGCCGCCGCGTTTCGCTGTTGTACAGCCAGGGGGTGTGGGTGGTTGCGGTGTTGGTCTTCGCGTTGGCCGGAAACTACACGCTGCTGTTCGCGTCCTACATCGCTTTCGCGCTCTCCGAAACGCTGCGCTCGGGCGCCGACAGCGCGCTCATCTACGATTCGTTCAAGGCCCTCGGCAAAGCCAGCACCTATCAGCAGTACTGGGGGCGCGCATGGGCAGTGGAGGCCGGGGCGGCATCGCTCGCGATACTTGTCGCGGGACCAGTCGCCTCGCAGTTCGGGTTGCAAGCGCCCATCCTTTTCGATGTCGGGCTCGCGTTGGCCGGCCTTGCGATGACCTTTACGCTCGTGGAGCCGCCGCGCCTCGACGATGGTGAACGCGAAGGGATGATCGCGAACACGCGCACCGCCGCCCGCCACATCTGGCACAACCCGGTGCTCGTGGCCACCTTTGTCGTGGGA
This sequence comes from uncultured Anaerolineaceae bacterium, assembly GCA_964509855.1. Taxonomy (GTDB): domain Bacteria; phylum Chloroflexota; class Dehalococcoidia; order Tepidiformales; family Tepidiformaceae; genus CAZDZP01. Next base: position 18,927 of record CAZDZP010000013.1, read on the forward strand.
GCAATCCTGACAACCCTCGCCTTCGCCGGCGACATCTTCATCCAGCCCTTCATCCGCAGCTTCGATGTCTCGCTGGCCCTGTTGGGGCCGCTCATGGTGGTGCACACCGCGGGCGCCACGGCGGGCGCGCTCGCCTCGCATCGCATCACCACCGCGATAGGCATGCGAGGCGCCCTCATGCTCCTGCTGGGGCTTCTCCTGTTCGGCTACACCTTCCTCGCTGCGATCGACCACTTGAGCGCTTTCGCCTTCTACCCCGTCATCGGGTTCGCGGGCGGCTTGCTCGAACCCGCGTTCTCCGACTTCATCAACCGCCGCGTGCCCAGTTCACGACGGGCTACGAGCCTTTCACTCTTCTCGCTCTGCTACAGCCTCGCACTTGCGCCCGTGTTGCCTCTCTCCGGTTTACTGGCTGACGCCGAAGGCTTAGGCGCGGCGTATGCGGCATTTGCCCTTGCCCTCGTCGTGGTGGGCATACCGGCGTTGCTCTGGCTTTTCCGGCGTCTACGCGATGAACCCCCCGGCGCCGCTTCCCTCTTCGCCGACCTCGACGACGACGACGAGGAGGACGAGGACGAGGACGAGGGACTGGTGCGTGCGGGAGATTCAACCGCAAATCCTTAGCGGCAATCACTCTTTCCGCCTGTCGCATCCATCGTGTTCTTACAAAATGCAGACAGCGCTGTATGGTTGGCGGCATGAATGACGGCCTGCGTGCGGCGGCGATCCTTACCTGTGGCGCGTTGCTGCTCTTCGCGGCGTTGGTTGCCGGGCTGCGCTGGTCGCCCGAACCGGAGCCTGCGCGTGGCTTTGGCGAGCCCGTTGCGACAGCCCCG
>CAZDZP010000014.1:0-19196 GCA_964509855.1 uncultured Anaerolineaceae bacterium
CGGGAGATAGGTCCAGTTGTTTCGCCGAAGTCGCTGCTCATGAGTCCCTCCGTTTCGCCACCAGGTTCGTGCGACGGTACGTCAGCACCGTCTCGCCACGCTGGTTTGTGACCGTCGTTTCCCACGTGACGATGCCGTTCGCGGGCCGCGAAGCCGACTCTCGTTTGTCGAGCACGACCGACTGGGCCGCGATCGTATCGCCGGGGTAGACGGGTGCGACGAATTCGCAATCTTCGACGCCGAGGAAGGGGCCGCCGCCCTCGCTGAGGTCCTCCACCGACATACCGACGGCCGTGCAGAGCACCAGCAGCGGGTTGAGCACTGCACCCGGATGCCCGTGGGCGCGGGCGAACTCGGCGTTGATAAACATGGGATTCCAGTTGCAGGTGGCCGACGTGAACGTGGTATTGTCGCCCTCGCTGAGCGTGCGGCCCCAGTGGTGTGGCCAATCCTGGCCCACCTCGAAATCCTCGTACTGGTTGCCGCGCTTCACGAGCGGAAAGTTGGAGGGGTCGAACTCGCTCATGTGCGTGCCCCTGCTGGCGCAGCGACAGCGAGGCGGACCAGCTCACCGATGTCCTCCGCATCGGCGACGGCGGCGATGGAGTTGAGCAGTTGCTCTGCAGGGCTCGCGCCGATGACCGGGCCGGCAAGCCCACGAAACTTCGCGGCGAGCTGCTGCCACTGCCAATCGAGGTCGGTGGCGGGGATGGTGAGATCGGACTGTGCAGTGAGCGTGTCGCCGCTGGCGAGTTCGATGGTCACGCTGGTGCCGGCGGCGGCGCCCGCAGATGCCGCTTCCACGGACACGCGATCGCGCAGCGCGACGAGCGCGGATTCGGTGACGGCCGCCTCCGTGAAGGCGGCCTCCCCCGTTTCGTCACCGGCGAGAGCGAGCGCCGCAGTGAAACGCAGGCTGAACTTACCTTCGAGTGCGGTACGCGGCTCCTGGATGTTGCACATGCGCAGATTCCCGGGCGGCACGCTGAGACGAATAGCCCGCACGTCCGCCGGCGAAAGCCCGTGCTCCCGCTTCAGGCGGAGCACGGCGTCGATGGTCTCGTGAGTGCCGTAGCACGCGGCGTGGTACTTGAAGAGCGTGTCCCGGATGGCGAAGGATTCGCCCAGACCCGCGAGCGCGGCTTCGGCGTTGCCCGTCGATGTCTGAGTGGCGGCGAAGCCCTGCGTGGTTTCGAGTACGTCCGGGTTCGCGGTGTACCCGCGGGCCGCTAGCGTGGCCGCGAACAGTCCGTTCGCTGCGGCTTTGCCTGCCTGGAGGGGCTTGGTCATGGTCCCGAACATCGATTTGAGACCGGCGGCCTGCGATCCCGCGATGCCGAGCCCGTGACCCCACTGCTCTTCGTCGAGCCGGAGCAGATGAGCACAGGCTGCCGCAGCACCGAATGCCCCCAGCGTGCCGGTAGCGTGGAATCCGATGCTGTAGTGAGCCGGCATCACGAGCAACCCGATGCGGCACTCCATTTCGATACCTGCAACGAGGGCTGCGATGACGTCGCGGCCGGTGGCGCCCCAGTGCTCGGCGAGGGCAAGCAGCGCGGGCAGCACCGGTACGGTGGGGTGGCCACTCATGCTCAGGTGGACATCGTCGTAGTCGAGCGCGTGCGATGTGGCGCCGTTGACGAGCGCCGCCTGGGCGCAGGTGACCCGGTCGCCAGCACCAAGAAGCGTGGCCTGCGCATTGCCCCCTTCATCGAGAACCTGGGCACGGAGGAGAGCGGCGAGCGGTTCGCGGGAACCTGCGAGGGTCACGCCAAACCAGTCGAGGACGCACTGCCTGGCGGCGAACTTCGCATCCGCCGGGATCGAGTCGTAGTCGATTGCGCGGCAGGCCGCGGCGAGTGTTCGCGTGACCGGCAGCGCCGCCAGCCCATCCATGGTTGCTTCACGTCCTTCGGTGGCTGTCATGGGTAGTTCCCTTCCATCAGGCGGTCCGAAATGATGCGGAGCTGGATTTCGGACGTGCCTTCGAAGATTTTCGTGAGCCGGGCGTCACGCCAGTAGCGCTCGATCGGCAGATCGGTGGTGTAGCCGTATCCACCGTGGATCTGGAGTGCTTCGCTGGTGACGCGCTCCGCCATCTCGCTCGCGAACCACTTGACCATGCCCGCTTCCTTGTCGCAGCGGCGGCGGCTGTCGAGCTGGTCGGCAACGAAGTAGGTAAGCTGCCGGGCCGCCTCAATCTCTGCCGCCATGGTCGCGAGCTTGAAGCGTATTGCCTGGAAGTCGCCGATGGGACGCCCGAACTGCACGCGGTTCTTCGCGTAGGCAATGGAGTCTTCGAGGGACCCGCGTGCGAGGCCGACCGCACGCGCGGCGGTGTGCGCTCGCGCCGCTTCGAGACCGGAGACGGTGGCGTGGAAGCCGCGTCCTTCGCCCCGCAGCTGCATCGCGCGCGTGCCGTCGAAGTGCAGTTCCCAGGTCTTCCAGCCGTGGTACCCGATCTTGTTCACCGGGGTGCCGGTGCAGTTCTCCGGCAGTTCGCCACGCGGCTTTTCGATGAAGAAGGTGGAGGTGCCCCGGTGCCGGTGTTTCACATCGGTGATCGGCTCGGTCCGCGCGAGCACGCTGATGTAGTCGGCGCCGTCGGCGAAGGTGCACCACATTTTCGTGCCGTGAAGGGAGAAAATGGACGGTTCGTCTGTTGGCTCTGCTCGGCAGGTTATCGAGCCAAGGTCCGAGCCGGCATCGGGCTCCGAAAGGGCGGCCGCGCCGAGGAAGTCGCCGCGCGCCATGCGGCCCAGGTAGGTCTTCTGCTGCTCTTCGGTGAACGCCGACGTGCCGAAAAAGCCGTTGCCACGGGCGATGATGCTCGCGACACTCATCCAGCTGCGCGCCAGCTCCTCGGTGACCAGCACGTACTCGAAGACGCCGAGCCCCAGACCGCCGTACTCCTCGGGGATGCGGATACCGAAGTACCCCAGCTCGCCCATCTGGTCCCGCAGGCTCATGGGGATGTCGCCCTTCACCTTGTCCAGTTCGTTGGCGACGGGCAGCACCTCCTTCATCGAAAACTCCCGGGCGCTCGCCTGGATCATCTGGCGGGCTTCGGTCATGTAGGTCACATCGAGACTCCAATCGTGGAGATGTTGGGTTGGGGAGGGACGATACTCATGCTTCGATTGAGCGTCGTGCCAATGCCAAAGCCCGGCGCTATAGGCCGCTATGCTGCAGGTCCGCGCAGCGTGGAGTTGTTGGCAGATAGTTGTCAACCGTCCGCTTTTGGGGAAGCGGGCTGCTGAATTGAAATGAACCCAGGACTGCGCCAGCGGTCACGGTCCCGGCAAGACCCGCCACTCGCCACGATTTCGCAACGGTGCGGACGGTGTTGTTGAGGCGCGAGCAACACCCGGGGCCGTACGTTGCACTCAACAGACTCGGTGTGGAGGTGCAACGTGGCACATGTAGAGAAAAGTGTGAAAGTGAACGTCCCGATCTCGACCGCTTACAACCAGTGGACGCAGTTCGAAGAATTTCCGCAGTTCATGGAAGGCGTTGAGGAAGTGACTCAACTCGATGAACGGCATCTGCATTGGAAGGCTGATGTCGGTGGCCAAACCAAAGAGTGGGATGCGGAGATCCAGGAACAGGTTGTCGATTCCAAGATCATCTGGCGGGCGACGGACGGTTCGGAGAACGCAGGCATCGTTCGCTTCCAGGCGGCTGGCCCCGACGCGACCGAAGTGCACCTTCAGATGAGCTATGTCCCTGAATCGTTCAGCGAGAAGATCGGAGACAAGCTGGGCTTCATGAGCCGGCGAGTCGAAGGTGACCTCGAGCGGTTCCGCGAGTTCATCGAAGCGCGGGGTACCGAGTCGGGTGCCTACCGCGAGACGCTTGCGAACAACGATGCTCCAGGCGGCTTCACCCGTGGGCGCTAACGACTCCGAAAGCTCAGATGCCCCGAAGCATGACCCCAAGGATGGCGGGCAGCCGGGTTCCGGAGACCAGGAGATGGAAGATGCGCCGCCAACGGGACCCGGGAAACTCACCACCAAACGGCCTCCGGGAGACCGTCGGAACAGGAGCGAGGCATCCGACTCCAGGTAGTCCGGTGCGTATCAGTAACCGGGCGAAGCTCAGTGCTTCGCCTCGTGCGTCCACGAAACAGGCAGCGTGACCGGAGGCAACAAGCTTGATGCGTGGCATACGGCGCCAACGAAGGGGCGCACGCTTTCGCTACATCAAGGAAACGGCGAACCCGTGGGGCCTGCCGTGCGCAAGCGTATTCAATCACTCGTGATTCCGCCGGCATGGACGCGGGTCTGGATCGCGCCGAGCCCGAACTCGCACATCCAGGCAACCGGGCGAGACAGCCGTGGACGGAAGCAGTACATCTACCACACCAGGTGGCGCGAAGAGCGGGACGCGGCCAAATTCGATCGCATGGGCCAGTTCGGCCGCACTCTTCCGAGGATCCGGGAGCGCGTCGCTGAGGACCTTCGCTCTCGTGGCCTGGGGCCGAAGCGAGTCACGGCGGCAGCGATCCACATTCTCGACCAGGCATCGATACGCGTGGGCAACGACCAGTACGCGCGAGACAACGGAACCTTCGGACTGACGACGCTACGGCCGGAACATGTGGAAGTAGCGGGAACGACGGTCCAGCTGGAGTTCGCCGGGAAGGGCGGCAAAGCGCTCTCGGCGCAAATTCGCGATGCGCGGGTGGCGCGCATTGTCCGTGCGTGTGGGGAGTTGCCCGGGCAAGAACTCTTCCATTACGTCGACGACGATAACGAGGTCCGACGCATTCGCAGCGAGAACATCAACGAGTACATTCGTGAGGCGGCGGGCGGCGACTTCAGCGCCAAGGATTTCCGAACGTGGGCTGCTTCGGTGCTGGCCGCAGCAATGTTGGCCGATGCGGATGTTCCCGAATCGGAGGCCGCGCAGAAGCGGATAGTGGTTGCCGTCGTACGGGATGTGGCCGACAGGCTGGGCAATACTCCTGCTGTTTGCCGAGAGTGCTACATTCACCCTCACGTGCTTTTGTCGTTCGACGACGGGACGTTGCAGGCAGCCTGGAAGCGCAATCGAAGCCGATGGTGTTCCGGGGACCGCGAGCCGGGGGAGTCTCTCCTGCTCTGGGTTCTTTCGAAGTGGAAGCTGAAAGCAACACGGGGCGTACAGGGAACCAAGTTGAGTGACGACCCGGTTCGCATTCCGACTTCGTAGTCTCCCGACGCCACGCTGGGTAGTGCGCGCGAAGGATTCAGGTCTCTACGGGCTTATCCCGTTTACGGTTTCCATCGCGCGTTCGTCGTCGCCAAGCGTTGCAATCACGGAAAACGATCCATCGGTTTCCAGCACTACGGCGTCGGTGCCGGAAAGTGAGCCATGGCCGCTGGAGCGGATTGCCGCCAGCACCTCCTCGCGGGTCACGCGCTCACTCTTGAGCCGGGCTTCGAGATAGTGACCACGGAAGTAGAGCAGGCTGGGTTCGCCCTTCACAAAGGTCTGTACGGGTCGCCAGCGCACCGAAAGGAAAGTCACGACAAACTGCAACGCGCACAACAACGCGAACGCGAGCAGCCCTTCGGAGAGCGAAACGTCCGCGCTTAACAGCGCGGAAGAGAGCGTTGAACCGAGCGCCACGGTAATGACCAGGTCGAATGCGTTCATCTTCGAGAGCGTGCGTTTGCCGGTGGTGCGCAACATCACGATCAGCCCCACATAGGCGCATGTGCCAACAACCAACAACCGACCGAGATCGTCCCATCCGTCGAAAAACATGCTGGGCCTCCTGATGTGAGTCGCTTGCCGATACCCGGCAGGCTAGCGCCCGCAAGCGCCCTGCGTCTTCGCGGGGAAGGCTCCCCCGGCCACTCGCCACGATTTCGCAACGGCGAGGGCGCTGTTCTTGAGGCGTAGGCAACGGGGCTGGCGCCCTTGGTGGCTGGGGTCGAGTGCCTCGGCGGAAACGCGAGAAGTCTCTCACCCGCCCCCAGGCCCTTGCTGGCCCACGTTGCTATGAATCCGACAGCCCCCGGGCACCGAGCTTGATGCGTTTGAGACCACTTGCCGGTCACGATTCAGGCGTTAATCCGAATCTCCAGCAACCGGCGGACCGTCCGCGTACGCGTTTGGTTGCGGTATAGCGGGCGACCGCAGGCCGGGCAATGCACACCTGAACTGAGGACACGAATGCTGACTTTCCTACTGCGTGGTGCCGCCACTGGCATCATTGCCACAATCCCGATGAGCGCTTGCATGCTGCTCCTGCATCGCGTGTTGCCCCGGGAACGAGACATGGAAATCGCCCCCGTCGAGGTGACAGAGGGCGTGGCCGAAACCATTGGCATTCGCGAGCACATTCCGCCCGAGCTGCTGTCCCCCACGGTGCTAGCCGCACACTTTGGCTACGGAGCGGCGGGAGGTGTGCTGTACCAACTGTTCGTCAGCTCCAACGCGGCTGCGCGCATCTTCCTTGGAATGGCCTTCGGCCTCGCAGTATGGGCGGGCAGCTATCTTGGATACCTCCCGGCGCTGGGAATCCGGCGCTCCGCGACCGAGGACCCACCGGAACGCACGACGACGATGGTGTCCGCACATCTGGTCTGGGGGTTCTTCCTGGCACTTGCAGCCATAGCGGCTGGCAGACGGAAATGATTTCCGTCGCATACGGTCGTTGCAGCGCGGACAGTAGGCCGTGAATAGAAAGAGCCTGCAATACGCGCCCAGCCTGATCGTTGGCGGGTTGGCGCTTCTCGGCGTCTATTTGCTTCTGCAATTACTCCTCGCCGTCCGCGAAATCGCCATCGTTATCCTGCTTGGGGTAATCGTCGGGATCGCACTTGCTCCGATGGCGTCGTTTCTGACGCGGTTCCGCCTACCGCGGACAATTTCGGTATTGCTGGTTTACCTCGTGGTGGCGTCCGTTCTGGCGCTCGTAGTGTGGTTTGCAATACCGCAGGTAGCGGAAGAGATTGAGGCAATTCCCGAAACGCTTGAAGTGCTGCGGGACGACTACGAAGCATTGCGCGAAGACATCGGTCTTCCAGCATTGGAGGACCTGGAAGAGTATGCGCGACAGGGGCTTTCTTTCCTGGCGCCTTCGCTCGCGGCGCAGGCGTTAACCGCATTTTCGATCCTGGCCTACGTGTTCACGATCCTGGTGGTCGCACTCTTCTTCACGCATGTGCAGCCACAGGCGCATTCCCTTGTCCTGTCTCTCTTCAGTTCTGGCACCCGGGAACAGGCGTCCGAAGTCATGGATCACACGGCCGAGCGCCTTCGTGGCTACATGCTTGCTCAGTTGATCGCCATGACGGTCATTGGGGTGGCTACGTACATTGGCATGACATTGCTCGGCATCCCGTTCCCGTTGCTCCTCGCCTTCATAGCCTTCCTATCCGAGATTCTGCCGATCATCGGCCCGTGGCTGGGTTTCGTTCCTGCCTTGATTCTCGCGGCGACCCAGGGTTGGGAGGCAATGGTGGCCGTTTCCGTGTTCTACCTGGTGCTTCAGCAGATAGAAAGCAACGTCATCCAACCGATCGTAACGAGCCGGCGGACCGATATGCCCGCACTCCTCATCATCGTCGCAATCATCGTTGGCGGTTCCCTCATGGGAATTCTAGGCGCACTCGCGGCGGTGCCAGTTGCGATCGTCATCCAAACGTTCGTGATGGATGTGGTGGTCCCGTGGCGACAACGACAGGTAGGGACAGCGGAACCAGACGAAGATGGCGGTGTTGAAGACGAGAGCAACGCTCCAGTGAAGGACGCGTAAGAGCGCGAGAGTCGCCGGTCCCGCAGCCCCATCACCCCTCCTTTCCCTCATGGCATGAGGGCGTTCGAGCCACGGCATCGCGACGGCCGAACGACCTACGCAATGGAGCCGCTCGGCCGCTACAGCACCCGCCGGCCGGGGACAGAATTGTGGCGGGTACATGTCGCTGTCGGTGCGGGCCAATGACGGTGCCCGGTAAAGGCCACGTGGCGCCGTTCGCCACGGGATGCGGCTGCACCTATCGTGGGCAGCCGGCCATCGGCCTCCGCCGAGCGCGGCGGCCGTTGCGAAACGCAGTTGCAATCCGGCCGACGATTGTAGGAGTATACCTCGTGTGCTGCCCAAGGAAAGAGTAATCATGACTCCCATTGTCGAGACAAGACACCTGATGAAGATCTATGGCGGCGAGACGCCGGTCACCGCGGTCGACGATATCTCAGTGGTAATCGAACCCGGCGAGTTTGTCGCGATTATGGGACCGAGCGGCTGCGGAAAATCGTCGCTATTGCACATGCTTGGTGGACTCGATCGGCCAACATCGGGTGAAATCGACATCGATGGAGAGCGCGTCGACCACCTTTCGGAGACAGCCTGGGCCGAACGGCGCCGCACGAAGATCGGCTACGTGTTCCAGTTCTTCAACCTCATCCCGAACTTCTCCGCCGCCGACAACATCGAGCTCCCTGCCCGGGTGGCCGGTCTCTCACGCACCGAAGCGAAGCAACGGCGAGAGGCACTGCTGGCCCAGCTGGGCCTGTCCGGACTCGGTGCCGCTACCCCGGCGCGCATGTCCGGTGGGCAGCAGCAACGCGTGGCGATTGCCCGGGCGCTCGTCAACGAACCCGCGTTGCTGTTGGCGGACGAGCCGACCGGCAACCTGGACTCGAGCATGGCTGCCGAAGTGGTGGAGGTGCTGCGACAGCGCAACCAGGCTGGACAAACCATCGTCATGGTCACGCACGACCCAACCGTCGCCGCGGCGGCCTCCCGCTGCCTGACCCTTCGCGACGGACGCATCGTCAGCGACGGGCCACCCGGACAGGTGCCAGCCGTGGCCCACGCTGCCGAGGCAGCAACGCGACCTACCGAAAGCGTGAGCTAAATGTGGTCCACATGGCTAATCAAGAGTCGCTCCGACCTCCAACAACGCTGGCTCCAGGCCGCGGTCCTCGCCATAGTGATCGTCGCTGGCACGGCTGCACTCACCCTGGCCTTCACTGTCGACCGCTCAACCTTGCAGGTCTTCGACCAGGTTCACGAAGAGGCGAGCGGGGCGCATGTATGGCTCTCCGGCGATGAAGCTGAACTCGCCGCCACCGCGCAGCGCCCCGGAGTTGAGCAGGCAAGCGAAGTCCTCGTCAGCCTGGACTCGAGCCTGGTCTTCGAGGGTGAAGCGCACGCTGCGGTTGCCTGGGGGATGAGCGAAACGCCCGAAGTCGCACCCGGTCTGCTTCGGGAGGGACGCTGGGTAAGCCCTGACCGCGACGATGAAGTTGTGATCGGTAGCGGTCTCGCACGCGCCGCCAACATCGAACTAGGCGAACGGCTGCTGCTCGTGGCCCCGAACTCCCGCAGCGCCAGCTACGAAGTGGTCGGCATCGTCACGCCGACCTTCCGAGTGCCCTATCCGCAGCTGACACCAGCTGGCGTCTTCATTTCGAGGACGGCAATCGAGGGTCTCGCCGGCGGAGAACTCAGCACGCTTGCTGACAGCGACCGGGATTTGCTTGGTATCGAAACCTCACTTGGAGTGCGCCTGGGCGATGCAACGCCGCTCGATACGTTCGTTGCCGGACTCGACGGTGACGTGACCGCCGTCACCTGGGAGGACACGCGCGCTGGCATCATCGACGAAACGCGCGGACCTTCGACCATGCTCCGCATCTTCTCCATCTTCGCCGTGCTCGCCTTGAGCTTCGTCGTGGCCGCGACAATCGCCAACCACGCGGTCGCACAGAAGCGTGAAATTGGATTACTCAAGGCCGTGGGCATTACACCGCGCCAGACGACCGCCATGCTGATTGGCCAGATGCTCGCGATAAGCGTCCCGGCAGCGCTGCTGGGCATCGCGATTGGGATTGTCGCCACAAGCTCTTTCCAATGGAGCATAACAAGACTGCTCGATTCCTCGGCGGTGACGTCCTTCTCCCTGCCCGCGCTCATCGGTGTCTTCGTCGCGGTCCAGGTCCTCGTGATTGTTTGTGCCTTGTTGCCGGCAGTGCGCGCTGGCCGCACCAGAATCGTCGACGCAATCGCGTCCAGCCCCCGGCAGACAGCCGGCAGTGCTTCCCTGGTAGCCCGGGCGGCGAACGCCCTACGGCTGCCGCAGGTGGTCGTCGTTGGCGTCAAGGACATCTTCTCGAGGCCGCTGCGTAGCTGGCTCACGATCGCGGCCATTTCGGTTGCCGTTGCGACGCTGATGATGACGGTTTCGCTCCGCCACTCGCTTCAGCTCATCGTCGACGAGCCCGCCCTGATCGGGTCGTCGCCGTACGAGCTGCAAGCAACGCCGCTCGGCGAACTGGCGCCGGTTCGCGCGGCGGACCCGGGGATTCCCGCGGAGGTTGTATCGCACGAGCAAGCCACTGGCATCATCGCTGAGCATCCCGGCGTCGAAGCGTTCATCACCGACTTCGCTAGCGAAGCGACGATTGAAGACATCCCGGTCGTCAACCACGCGGTCGAAGGCGATGTCGAGGCCATGAACTTCCTCTTCCTGGAAGGGCGGCCCGTGGCCGCAGCCGACGAAGTGATGGTCGGCGCGGGACTCGCCCAGCAACTCGACCTTTCCGTCGGCGACGCAGTACCAGTCGAGGTGGCGCCCGGGAACGCGGTCACCATGACGATTGTGGGCATCTACTTCGCCGACCAGAACGACGGCGTCGAATTGATGTACCAGCTGGCCGCGTTGCGAGCCCTGGAACCCGGTGCGGGGCCGGGCGGCTTCGACGTTCGTCTCGTGCCCGGCGCCGACCCGGAGGCTGTCATCGCAGACCTCGCCGCCAGCGCCGGCGGAGGTCTCGCCGTCACGAACCTCACTCGGGAAACCGACGCCAACATCGCTGACGGACGGGAACTCATCACCCCGATGACCCTGCTCGGTGTCGGTCTCGCACTGCTCGCCGCGGCGAACCTGCTCAGCTCGCTCGTGTTCTCCGTTCGCGAGCGCACAGCGGAGTTCGGCATCATGAAGTCGATTGGGTTCACGCCGCGCCAGGTGGTCGGCGTTGTCCTGACGGGCGTCGCACCGCTAGCGCTGATCGGGACCGTCGTCGGTGTGCCTGTCGGCTACTACCTGCTCGATTGGATATTCCGGAGCCAGGGCGAGGCTCATCAGCCGACCAACATCATCCAGTGGCCCCCTGTGGTCTGGCTCGCGGCGCTCGTCGTGGTTGCGCTCGCGATGACCTTCGCCGGCTCGTTCATGCCCGCAAGAAAGGCGGGAAGGCTCGGTGTGGCTGAGACACTTCGGGCGGAGTGATGCGGTTGCGGACGTGGGCGGCGGCAGGGGGATGTGCTCGTGGTACATTCGATCTATGGAATTTGAAGATCCTCGTGCGAACGACGCCCTGGCCGCGGCCGAAGTAGCGAAGGAGCGTGCCTATGCCCCGTACTCCCGCTTCAAAATGGGCGCTTCCGTCGTCACCAGCGACGGTACCGTCGTCCCGGGAGCGCTAGTGGAAAACGTCTCGCTAGGGCTGGCGATGTGTGCCGAGCGCACGGCGCTCTTCAGCGTGGTTGCCCAGGGCCTCGGTCCTCCTGAAATCCTCGCGCTCGTGGCGCCCGAGACTTCGGGCGGGCTGACCTGGCCCTGCGGAGCCTGCCTTCAAGTGGGGATGGAACTTGGCGGCCCGGAACTTCTCGTGGTCGTCTCCAACGGTCGCGGCAAGGTAGACCAATCGCGCCTCCACGACCTCGCAACAAAGCTTCCCTTTAAGAGCGCACGTTCGGCGTAGTAGGACCGGCCGCTCGGTAGCCGTTCGCTTGCGAGAGCACGTCCGTTTGGCTAGAGTGCCCTCCACCGTTTCGCGAACAAAAAGGAGATGAAGCCCATGGCTGGCAAGAAGAAGAAGGACAAGAAAGACAAGAAGAGCAAGGGCAAGAAGAAGGGGAAGAAGTAGCTTCCGACTTCTGAATGAGGCTAGTGAGTCCACTCGCCCGAAATCGCCCGGATTGTCGAAGTGTTCGAAGGAACGTGTACTACAGCCGGCGTCGACGGGGAGCTAGAAGGCTGTTGATGCGCGGCCAACCGAATGTCCGCGCGCCCAAGCGGTGAGCGCCACTCCGGGCAAACCTGTCGAAACCAGCGAATTGGTCGAATCTTCCAGTGACCGTGAGAAGCGTATGGGTCCTGGTTGTTGCCTTTTCTTTCGCCAGCCTTCTTGGCGGCATCGCCTGTTCCCCCCGTTCATCGCACTCCACCGCCTACACGCCGACCGAGTGCGACTTTTCGCTTCCGAGCGGCTTCGATGACGAGGATGTGGACTGTGGAACGGTATCCGTTCCGGAGAGCCGGCATGGCCTTTCCGACGCCACGATCCAGTTAGCAGTCGCCGTCTACAAGTCTCGCGGCAGCGAATCCCAGGGTGATCCTGTTGTTTACCTGTCGGGCGGGCCAGGCGGAGCGGCCATCGCCAGCTCCGAATGGATTCTCGCCGACAGTACCGTGCGCCGGCTTCTGAACGACCGTGACGTCGTCTTCATCGACCAACGCGGCACCGGCCAGTCATCGCCGTCGCTCAAGTGCCTCGAACTTGATGATGTTGATTTCGAAACTGCACTCCTGCCGTCCGATGATCCCCAGCTTCGGGCTGAGGGGCTTGCAGCTGTGCGGGCCTGCCGGGAATACCTGGCAGGTGAAGGCGTGGCCCTCGGCGCGTACACAACGCAGGAAAACGCCGCCGACATCCCCGAGGTTCTTCGCGCACTAGGCTACAGAGAGTGGAACCTCTACGGCGTCTCGTACGGAACACGCCTTGCCCAGGCCGTGATGCGGGACCACGAGCAGGGGCTGCGTTCCGTCATCCTTGATTCGCCCGCACCACTCGATACGAGCTTCATTGCCGACATCCCCGTTTCGTTCCAGGGTGCCCTGGATGCTGTCGTGGCCGCGTGCGCCGCCGACACCGCCTGTCGGGATAACTACGGAGACCTCGGGGAGACGCTCGAGTCCATCGCCAGCTCCCTCCAACAGGAGCCGTTCATCGCGACCGCCTACGTCGACTCCGAGGGAGAGGAATCGATTGAGGTCCTCATCGACGCTCCCCGTTTTCTCGACATGCTGCACGGGTTTCTCTACAGCACCTGGGCTATCGAATACCTCCCGGAAGAGCTCCGCGAGGCGGAGGAACGAGGCGAAGAGGCGTTCACTTTCCTCGCATCCTATGCACTCATGGCCTGGGGAGACATGTCGCGCGGAATGTATCTCTCAGTGAACTGCGCCGAGGAACTTCCCCGGCTCGAACGCGGGGATCATGGCGGGAACACGCAAGGAATCGTCCATGAGTACTTGCTCGACTTTCGGCACGAATTCGCGGACATGTGCGAAACCTGGGACGTCCCGGCAGCGGAGGAGCGATTGCTTCAGCCCCTGGTGAGCGATATCCCAACCCTCGTCCTTTCCGGCGCATTCGATCCTGTGACGCCGCCTGCCTATGCAGAGCGGGTAGCCTCCACCTTGACGAACGCACACCTGTTTGTGTTTGGCAACGAAAGTCATGGCCTGCTCGGGTCGACCTGTCCCACGCGCCTGATTCGTGACTTCCTCAACGATCCCACCACACAACCAGAGCCGCGCTGCGACCCCTCGGCGCTTAAGTTGGAGTTCTATGAGGACTGGGACGTCTTGCTCGGTGACCCTTTCGAAGGCGCTGACTGCTTCGCTGAGAAGCTCCCCGATTGCCTTGCCATAAACCCGGAGCTGGCGAGCCTGTACGCAAACCCGGCCGAGTGCCAGGGAATGGAGGCCAGGGTTTGCCTCGTGCCATTTGGCTATGTTCGAAAGGACGTCGTTGAGGCGATCCTGGATTTCCATCGCGAGACTGCTGGCATCGAGATTCTTGTGCTCCCCTCCTTGCCGATCCCGGAGAAGCTCATCGCCTTTGAGTCGTCGCAGGTGACGGCCCTGGATATCTACCACGAAATGCAGGCCATTTACGCAGTGACGGACTTCACGCCCAGCTCATTCGTCGGGCTCACCCCAATCGACATTCGGCCATCTCACAATGAGTACAGCTGGATGTTCGGCGCGCGCTATGGCGCGGACATGCTCGGGCACAACCACGGCGTCTTCTCGTACTTCCGTATGGCGAACGTGGAACCCTACGACAATCGGCCCTTGAACGACGAACTGCTGTTCGAACGGGCCGCCAAGTACATGGGCCGCTACGTTGCGCTGCTCCACCTGGACCACCCGGCCGGCGAAGACATCGAATACCTCAACTACCAGGACATGTGGGGATTCGGAGACCTCGACGGCATGGGAACGCTCTGGCCAGAGGGGCCGGCAGCCTGCGCGGGGGGCGGCAAACTCGTGTGTATCGTTCCCGACAACGACTGGGACGACCCGGCCTTCGCGACCGATCTCGACTGGGCTGTGGCGCGCATCGCCCGGGACCTCGACCTAACCGTCGAAGTGCGCACCCACGCAGGCTCGTACTACCCAACGCTCCCCAGCTGGAGCGAGGAGTTCCGTGACGACATCCTGAGAACGTTCATCGCCTTCGTTCAGAGTACAGATGTGACCGTGATCGGCGTCACTGACGACGCGTTCTCCCAATCCGAAGACGTGGCTCCGCACATCGACGCGGCCTGGCCCGAAGAGCAGTTGGCAGTGGTCTCCGCCCATGGAGCGGGCAAGCCGGGCACTGCGGAACACCGGACGCGACTGTATCTGCTGCTCTACCGGGCAATCGCGCAAGCCCACTACGGAATGGCACCCGGAGACGAATCCGGGAGCTTGCTCTGGGACGGCATTGACCACCCGGCGGACCTGGACGACAAGGAACTGCCCGTCCTTCCCTAGACAGCGACCTGTCTATCGGTAGCTCTCCGCACACCTGAGCGCGCTTTGTACTCCCCACCCCGCCTGCCCACGAAACGGGCTGTTCACGCCTGGGAAATAGCGGCGAAACATTCGGAGCCTAGCTTCGGGACACAGCCACTAGGGTTCCGCGCCGCTCCTCGACTTCGGGAAAGCGGCGGCCTGGTCCGAGAGTGGCAGCCCGCGTAATGCGGGTACACGGCGGGACAAAAGCCCGGGAGGCGATACCTCCCGGGCTCTTTTTATGGCGCCGGCAACGGCCCGAGGGGACTACGCATCGTTGCTGGCGCCGAAGGAATCGCTCCATGAAAACCTGGAAACTTCTGCTGGTGATGCTCATTGGCGCTATGGCGTTTGCTGCCGTGGCGTGCGGTGACGACGACGATGATGGAGACGACAACGGCGGTGGAAGCGACGCGCCTGCCATTCGGCTGGGCTTCAGCGCCTGGCCCGGTTGGTTCCCATGGCAGGTCGCGGAAGAGGCCGGCATCTTCGACGAGGTTGGGGTTAACGTCGACCTCGTCTGGTTCGACGGCTACCTCGATTCCATAAACGCGTTTGCCGCCGGCCAACTCGATGGAAACAGCCAGACCCTGAGCGACACGATCGCCTCCGTCGCAGCTGGTTCGGACCAGGTCATTGTCCTGGTGAACGACAACTCCACAGGCAACGACCAGGTCATTGTTCGCGAAGGCATTGACACGATTGAAGACCTCGCCGGGACCAACATCGGGCTGGAGGCCGGCGTCGTGGACCACTACCTGTTGCTCCTCGGGCTGCAGTCAGCGGGCGTCGACCCCGACGAGGTGCAAGTCAGCAACCTGCTCACCGACGCGGCGGCGGCAGCTTTCGCCGCGGGCCAACTTGACGGGGTCGCGGTGTTCGCGCCGTTCACCTCAATGGCGCTGCAACGGGAAGGTTCGAAGGTGCTGTTCACTTCGGCCGATTTCCCCGGCGCAATCCCCGACCACCTTGCGGTTTCTCGAAGTCTCATCGAAGAGCGGCCGGAGGATGTCCAGAAGCTCATCGAGGCGTGGTTCCTGACGCTCGAGTACATCGAGAACAACCGCGAAGAGGCGGTCGAGATCATGGCCGAACGTGCGGGAGTGAGTGTCGAGGACTACGAGTCGTACGAAGCGGGTACGACGCTCTTCTCCATCGAAGACAATGTGCAGGCGTTCCAGCCGGGCGACGACTTCACGAGCTTTCGCTTCGCCGCCGCGGACATCGCCGTCTTCCTTGAAGAAACGGGGCTTGTCGAACCTGGGCAAGAACTCGACCTGGACGCCATATTCGATTCGCAGTTCGTTGACGCCTACGCCAACGCGGGCGACTAGGCGTGCAGCGCGTGGCATCGCGAGAAGAGGAGGTTGGCGTCCCCAGTGGACGCCCAACCCTGGCAAAGGGGCGCCGGCTAGGCGGACGTAGACCGTCGCTGTTCTGGCGTATCCGGGAAGACATACCGCGGCCGCTCCACCTCGGCCTCGTCGTGGCATCGCTCATCCTTCCGCTGATCGCCTGGACGATCATCGCGGCGGCGGAAGTGGTGAGCCCCATCTTCCTGCCGTCCCCGCTCGCGGTGGCGCAGGCGGGAGAGCAACTCATCAGCAGCGGCCAGCTCGGCACCGATGCGTGGGCGAGCATTCGGCGGGTTGGGTTGGGCTTCGGCCTGGCACTCCTGGTTTCGATACCGCTCGGCCTGGCGATGGGCACCTTCAAGAGCATGAACGCGCTCTTCGAACCGATTATCGGATTCGTGCGCTACATGCCGGCGCCAGCCTTCCTGTCGTTGATGGTGATCTGGCTTGGTCTCGGGGAGCAGCCAAAGATCGCGCTCATCTTCGTCGGCACGGTCTTCTTCAACACGCTCATGACCGCCAATCTCGTGTGGCAGGTACCGTCGGAGATGATCCGCGTCGCGTTTACGCTCGGCGCGGGCAATGCCACGGTGTTTCGCAAGGTCATTTTCCCCTACGCATTGCCGGGGATGATCGATGCAGCCCGGGTAAACCTCGCGGCGGCGTGGGCGCTAATCATCGTCGCGGAACTGCTCGCCGCCGAAGAAGGGCTGGGGGTTCGCATAACCCGGGCGCAGCGCTTCCTGAACACCGACCAAATCTTCTTCATCCTCATTGTCATCGGAATCATCGGCCTGACCTGCGACATCCTGTTGCGAATCATGCGCAACCGCGTCGCCCCGTGGTCACAGGAGTAGCGCGATGACCGCAAGTCTCGAAGTGCGCGGCCTCTGCAAGGACTTCCCCGGGAAGGGGCAACCGACCAGGGTCATCGACAACATCGACCTCGACGTCGCGCCAGGGGAGTTCGTCTGCATTGTCGGCGCCTCTGGATGTGGCAAGTCAACGCTGCTCAGCATCATCGCTGGGTTGGCCTATTCGACGAGCGGGGCCGCATCGCTCGACGGACAACCGGTACTGGGACCCGGACCGGATCGCGGCATCGTGTTCCAGTCCTACTCGCTGTTCCCGTGGCGAACCGTGGAGCAGAACATCGCCTTTGGTCTCGAACTGGCGAAGCTCAGCCGCGTGCAGATCCACGAACGGGTGAGCCATTACCTCGAAGTGATGAACCTGGCGAAGTGGGCGAACGCGAGACCGAGCCAGCTTTCGGGCGGTATGCGGCAACGAGTCGCCATCGCCCGTTCGCTGGCGACCGAACCAGAAGTACTCCTGCTGGACGAACCGTTTGGCGCGCTCGACGCCCAGACCCGGGCACTGATGCAGGACTTCATCCTCTCCGTGTGGGAGAAGACGGGTACAACTATCCTGATGGTCACTCACGATGTGGAGGAAGCCATCTTCCTGGCGCAGCGGGTCTACGTGCTGTCATCCCACCCGGGGCGCGTGCGACGGGAGATTACGATTCCCTTCGCCACGCGCGAGCACGCTATTCGCCGGGACCCTCGCTTCCTCGACCTTCGCGACGAGATCCAGGACCTGCTCATCGCAGAGGTGGTCGAAGCCTAGCCCCGCCACCGAGCCCCAGACTGTTCCATCAACTACACGCCGCAGCTGTGCGGCCGGAGGTTTTCCTTGTCCAACGAACACGAACCAGGCGGCAGTCCGCTGCACGACAATTACGGCCCCGAAGCCCGCTACGCCGTGGAGGCGGAAGCGAAAATGCCCACGACGAAGTGGGAAGAGGAGATAGCCCGCGGCCTCGAGATGGGGCTACCCGGCGCGGACTCCATCGTCGACAAACGCATTCCCACGTTCAGCCGGGGCGAGTTGCCGCACTTCGCAGGTATCAACACTTTCCTCAAGGCGCCGTATCTCGAAGACGTGAAGCGCTGCGGCGAATACGACGTGGCGGTGCTCGGCGCACCATTCGATGGCGGCACGACCTATCGTTCTGGCACGCGCTTCGGGCCGCAGGGTATTCGGAAAATCTCCGCGCTCTACGGTCCCTACAGCTTCGAACTCGGCGTCGACCTGCGGGAATCGATCACCATCTGCGACCTCGGCGACATCTTCACCATCCCGGCGAACATCGAAAAGACCTTCGACCAGATTTCGAAAGCCGTGTCGCACGTCTACGCGAGCGGAGCCTTCCCGGTCGTTCTCGGCGGTGACCACTCGATTGGCTACCCGACCGTGCGCGCGGTGGCGGAGCACCTGAACGGTGGAAACCTGGGCATCATTCATCTCGACCGACATGTGGATACTCAGGAGGCCGACCTCGACGAGCGTATGCACACCACTCCCTGGTTCCATGCGACGGACATTCCGAACGTGCCGGCGAAGAACCTGGTGCAGGTCGGAATTGGTGGCTGGCAGGCTCCGCGCCCGGGAGTGAAGGTAGGACGCGAACGCGGAACAACCGTCATGACGGTGACGGACTGCGTCGAAATGGGAATCGAAAAGGCGGCCGAACGCGCGCTGGAAGTGGCGTGGGACGGCGCCGACGCTGTCTGGCTGAGCTTCGACGTCGACTGCCTGGACGCAGCGTTCGTGCCCGGAACGGGATGGCCCGAACCGGGCGGCTTCCTCCCCCGGGAGGTGCTGAAGTTCATCCAGCTCGTTTCCGCCAGACCGCTTGCGGGAATGGAAGTTGTCGAGTGCTCGCCACCCTACGACACCGCCGAGATCACGGCGCTCATCGCGACCCGGGTGATCTGCGACACGCTCGGGTGCCAGGTCCGCGCGGGACACCTGCCGCGGCGGTAACGGCCGCGTCCGCAAGCGACTACTTGCGCGTTGTTCGCTACCTATCGAAGTTGGGCTCTCGCTTTTCGCGGAAGGCGGCTACGGCTTCGAGGTTGGCCGGGCCGCCGCTGAGGCGGGCAAGGGCTTCGTTCTCGGCCTGGTTGGCGGCGTGCATGGCCGCGCGGTGGGGACCGACGAGCAGTTCCTTAGTCTCCAACAGCGACGCGAGCGGGAGCTT
>CAZDZP010000015.1:0-18062 GCA_964509855.1 uncultured Anaerolineaceae bacterium
GCGCCAAGGGCTTGCGCCATACGCGCAGAATAGAGCGAAGGCCCCCCCGGTGACCATCCCCCGTCGGGCTGGAGGTCCTCAGCTACGTTCCCGGCGACGATGATCTCCGTGGCGAAATCCTCCTCTAGCGGTATCCCTTGGGGCTAATGACAACCTTGCGGTCGTCGCCTTCGCCAATGCTGTTGGTTTCGAGCTCGTTGTCTTCGGCGAGTGCGAGATGCACCAGCCGCCGTTCCGAAGCCGGCATCGGTTCGAGCGTGATGGGGTTCCCGTGTTCCTTCACGCGCTCGGCCATGCGCATCGCCAGTTCCGTGAGCTGCTCCTCGCGCCGGTGCCGGTAGTGCTCAACGTCGATCGTAACGCTCGCATCGCCCGGGTAGCGGCGATTCAAAATGAGGTTCACGAGGTACTGCAGGTTCAGCAGCGTGTCGCCGCGCCGGCCAATCAGGACGCCGAGGTCATCACCGCCGATGTCGATAACGGCGAGCGCGCTACCCAGCCCGTCGCCGGGGGTGACAGGTTCACGCAGCGTGATGTCGGCATCGATTTCGAACATGCGTAGCAGGTCGTCGACCACCGTCGCTGCGAGGTCGACCTCGGGAGCGTCGATGTTGGGTTCGACGTGTACTTCTGGCCTGCGCGGTCCGCGTGAATCGCGCGATTCCGATCGGTCGCCACGTTCGCGTCGCCCGGAACGTGTACGCCCTCCGTCGCGGCCGCCATCCCGCCCGCCTTCGCGCGCTGCGGGCCGTTCACCCTGGGGTTGCTGGGTACCTTCTGGCCCTCTTGGGGCCGCGAAGTCGGCTTCGGTGAGCTTAGGGACAGCCTCTTCGAAGTTCCGCCGCCCGGCTCCACGTCCGCCGCCTGCTCCCCCACGGGGGCCACGATCGCGACCCGGGCCTGGCCCGCCGCGTTCTCGGCGCGGTCCGGCCTGGGCTGGTCCGCGGTCGGCTGGCGCATCGCTACCGGCGCCACCGCCACCTCCGCCGCCACGGCGGCCGCGTCGCGAACGCCCTCGGTCTTCGCCCGCAGCTGGTTCGGGGCTGGCCGCGGGCGTTGTGCGAACCACGCGAACCATGGCATCGCGTCCCTTTACGAAAAGCATGCCGCGCTTGCCCTCGTCCAGGACGGTGAATTCGACTTCTTCGCGTGAGGCTCCGATCTTGCGGAGTGCCGCGTTAAGAGCGTCGTCGACGGTTTTGCCGCTTGCTTCGGCCTGATCCATTGGAAGTCCTCAATTCTCGAGCTTTTTGGGAAGGGGATGTGGGGGCATCGGCGGTTGCTGCCGCGGGTTTCTTCTCGTCGCCCTCTTCGGAGCTGGCGCTTGCGGAAGGGGTTGGCTTGCGCATTTTGACGAGTGGTTCGATGCCCAGGGCTGGGAACCCGTACGTGACGATGTTGAAGGCAATGCCCACGACGGAGTTCACGGTCCAGTAGAGGCTTACGCCGCTGGGAAAGCTGAGGGCGAAGAAGGCAAACATGAATGGCAGCATCCAAACCATCATTTGCTGCTGTGCCTTCGCCCGGTCGTCGGTCGCGTAGGAAACCGTGGTCTTGGTTTGGGCCCACGTCGTCACGCCAACAAGCACCACCATGAGAATGCTCGGCGCGCGCAGGTCCATGCCGAGGAAGTGCTCTTCCAACGGCACGGCGTGCTGGATGATGGGCAGGTTGTAGAGACGGGCGGAAAGGCCCTCGAGTGCTTCCGGCGATTGGGGTAGCACCGCTCGGATGGAGTAGAACAGCGCGATAAGTATCGGGAACTGGAGCAGCATGGGGCCGATGCAGCCGAGCGGGTTCACGCCTGCTTCCCGGTACGCCTTCATCAACTCCTGTTGGCGTCGCTTTGGGTCGCTGTACTTCTTGTTGATTTCCTGCACATGGGGCTGCAGGGATTGCATGGCGCGGGTTTGCTGGAGTTGCCGGAGCGTGAGCGGGAACGTCACCAGGCGTACGAGGATGGTGAAGGCAACGATAGCGAGCCCGAAACTGCCAAACAGCAGCACGGTGAGCACCACAAGGATGTTCGCCATGGGGTTGAGCAGAAGGAGGTTGAATATCTCGCCGATCAATCCGGCGCTCCCGCGATAGCAATGGGTACAACCGAGAGCCGCTCCGGGTCCGCCCGGAAGAGTTGGCCCCTGGTGGTCAAAATATAGGCTACACCGTCTCGCTCTACGACGTTGGCGCGCACCGTGCCCGCGTTCAGAAGGGGGACGGTGTTTTTGCGCTGACCGGTGTCGGCATCCAGGAAGATCACTGCCGGGGTGCGGTCCGCGATGACAAGAGTGTCGCCGATGAGCACCGGGCTGGCCTTGATCTTCGTATCACTGGCGGTCTGCCACAGTTGGGCGTACGTGGTTATGTCGAGTGCGTGCACGATTCCACCGAAGTCGCCGAAGAACGCATTTGTCTCGGCGATTTCGGGCCTGGTCCAGACCCAGTCTGCGGTTTCTACGGGCGTGCCGACTTCGGTGCCGGTTTCGGCGTCCACGAAGAAGACGCGCTTGCCGAGCGTGGGCACCCAGAGGGTGGTTTCGTTGAGCATCGCCAGGTCTGGCACCGCGCCTCGGCCTGCATTGAAGGGCTCGGCCCACAGCGGAGTGCCGTTCACGAGCGAAAGAGCGTGTAAATCGCCGTCCATCGTCGCGATGTAGAGCCTGTCGTTGGCGATGATCGGAGGCGCCCAGATGCCTTTGCTCAGGCGAAGGCCGCCCTCCGGCCATTCGGGAGCGGCCGTACCGTTCTCAGTGGTGATGGCGTAGACGCGACCTTCGGTCGTGCCGATGTACAGGATGCCCTCGTGAAGCTTGGGACCGCTGACGACCGAGCCGGTTATGTCAAGACGCCCCTTGGTTGTCCAGAGAAGTCGACCCGAAGTGGCTGATACTGCGTAGGCTTCGCCTTCCCAGCCGGCGAAGTAGATTCGATCGCCATCAACCACGGGTTCGCCGTAGACGGCCTCGATGTCGATATCCTCTTCGTCTTCCAGGTTTTTGTCAGGGAAGGTCCAGAGGCGAGCCCCTGCGCCGTCCCTGGTGAAGGCGACTGCGTCGAGGCGGTCTTTGTCGGGAAAGTAGTAGACGGTGTCGTCGTCAAAGACCGGGGCGGCCCAGCCTTCCGGGTTCGCAACGTTGCCGCAGGCGGCGGCAAGCAGAGCGAAAAGCCCGATTGCGACTGCAACGGGGAATTTAGGGAGTTTCACCGCGTTATGGTACCAGCGCCATTCCTTCCAGTCAGTGAGAGCGAAGGCGCCGCCTACGAGCGCTTGGCGTAGTGCTCGCGCTGCCCCGGAGGCTCGGGTCTGGCGGGGAACTGGGCGGTGCAAATCTCCGCGGCATTCGCCGGATTAGCGAGTGTGGAGTGCGCTACGGGTTAGATGACGAGCTTGTCCGCCGCGCTGCATATTCGAGACTGTTGTTCGCATAAGGCCCAAAGCCCATGTTCGATATCGCATCGGGGCCCGTCGGGACAAAGGGCTCGCCCTGGAAGGGTTTCACCGGCTCCGGATGCGCCCCAACGCGGGGCTGAGATGACTGCCTTTAGGATCGTCGCGTCAGCACATGCGTGGTTTCACGTGGAACAAGCCGTCGCGGCACGGTGTCGCCATCTAGATGCGCGCGCTTCTGGATCCCGGGCGCAACCGTCCGATCGGGTTTACTGAAGCTGCTTGCCAGGAAGAATGTCGCCTGTGGACGTGTTTCACGTGGAACAGAGGCCGGCGAGCAGCCGAACTCGCGGTGTCGTGGCAAGTTGGTGTGGTGGTGTCACACACGTGTCTGGAACGGTGTCCTGTTCGAGTTGGGTGGCTGTTAAGGTGTCGCGTTAGTCAGATTGCGAGTGGTTCACGTGAAGCGTCGCGCGTGGACGTCGCAGGCTGGTTCGGGCTCGGATGTTTCTCGTGGAAGAGGGTCGATGTGCGGTTCTCCACTCGCGTTTCACGTGAAACGCGGCAGTGTGGGGTGTTCCAGCTGCTTTCACGTCAGGTACGCCCAACCTGCGTTTCACGTGAAACGTCAGCCAGGAGCCAGTTCTGCCCCCCTGGAAGCGGGCCAAACGCTCACGCCGACCATTCCACGTGAAACATCCACACTCCCTGCGCGCCCGCGTCGGCAGCCGTGCCCGGTTGAGGACGAGCGGTTGGTGGCTCATGTGCATGTTTCACGTGGAACTTCGTGGCCAGCATGCCACTCGGAAGTCCCTCGATCCGCGAGAGCGCACCGGATGGCTCGTGCGAGACGGGATCCTGCGTCGAATTCGCGACGCACCGGCGGATCGGGTCGCCCGGCCGCCCTATTCCAGCCTACGGGACCGGATCGTATCCCTGGCCGCCGCCCGGTCGGCACTTCGAAAGTCGCCGGATACCCAGCCAGCCCCCGCGCACCAGTCCGTGACGGTCAATCGCTTCGTACGTGTACCGGGAGCAGCTCGGTTCAAACCGGCACACATTCGGCATCAGGCCTGCGATGGTCACCTGGTACAGCCGGATGGCCCAGAGCGCTGGATACTTCACGAGCGCGTCGCCTGGTTTGCTACGCGGCGGCCTACTTTTCGTAGCTCCGCTTCGATTTCGGCGTAGCGGGCGCGCTGCATCGCCGCCTTGGCCACCACGACCACGTCGAGGGCCCCCAAATCTAACTCGCTAGACGCTGACTTGAGACGGCGTCGCAATAGATTGCGATCCACCGCCTTGGGCGCCAGTTTCTTCCCTACCGCAAAGCCCCACCGCGTCACCTCCCCATCGGAGCGTCTGTAGCGCACGACAAAAAAGGGACTGTTTACAACAGTCCCTTCGCGGAAGACGGCATCGAAGGCCGTCCCCCCGGGCAGGCGCCGTTCTCGGCGCATCTGCGCAGCCCTACACCATCGTCAACCGCTTGCGGCCGCGGAGACGTCGCGTCTTGAGCACAAGACGCCCTGCCCGGTCCGACATGCGGTGACGGAAGCCGTGCTTGCGAGCGCGGCGGCGGGTGTGTGGCTGGTAGGTTCGTTTCGTTGCCATAGCTGTCTACCTCGTAGTGCGAGCCTTTAACGCTAGCAGGCGGCGCGATTAGGGCCAATCAAAGCCCCGTTAGCGATACGCCAGCCGGTAGTACGCGTAGGAGGTCATCACGATCTCAATGTAGTGGCGCGTCTCAGCGAAGTCGACCGCCTCCACGTAGTCGGCCGGCGTTTGGCCAATGGTGGCATTTGTCCATCGTTCAGCGTTGCCGGGACCCGCGTTGTAAGCGGCGAGTGCGGCGTAGGGGTCGTTAAAGCGCCGCAGCTGGCTTCCGATGTAGTTCGTGCCGAATCGAATGCTCACCGCCGGCTTGAAGAGGTCCCGGGCTGTCCAACCCTGCATCCCAATCGCATCCGCAATTGCCTGGCCCGTGGGTTCGATGACCTGCGTGAGCCCGTAGGCAAAGGCGATGGAGACCGCGTTCGTGTCCCAGTAGCTCTCCGTGCGAATCAGGGCGGCCATGAACAAGGGGTCCACGTCCTCAATCGAAGTCTCCCGGTTCAGTGACGCGACATAATCAATGGGATAAGCGATACGTATAAGGTCGAGGGGCGCGTTCCTGGCTGCTTCGGGTCCGCTGTAGAGCAGCGTCGAGGCGGAGCGTGCGGCCACGCTCGTCAGGCCCAGCTCGTGTGCCTTGCGCAGCCGCTGCATCGGTTCCATCGGCTGGTCCATCAGCACCTGTTGTGCACGCGCGGATTCTCCCACGGCCAACAAATCGGCTGCGGCGGAGTCCGGCGCGGCCGGTGCTGTCGTTGCCACGCCGCCCGCAAGCCAGGTTGCGATGGCGTCCCAGTCCGGAGGCGGTGGTGCTTCGACCGGCGAGTGTGTGAAACCGGGGTCGATGACGGTGCCCAACTGTCGCGCCGCCTCAACTCCGTAGAACTCGAGCGGGTCCGCCTCAAGTGCCGCGGTAAACGACTCGGTTGCCCCGGGGGTGTCGCCTATGAGGAGTTGGGCGCGGCCCTTCCAGTAGAGCGTTCGCGGATCGCTCGAAACGTCGAGACGGCTCCATGCCAGCACTCCGCCTTCCGGGTCGCCCGCGCGGAACAGCGTGTAGCCTGCGCGAAAGGCCGATTCTTCCGTGAACTGCCCTGGCGGACCTTCCAGCGCCAATGTCTCGTACCGGGCTGAAGCCGTTTCGAAGTTCCCTAGGCTCTCATGCGCGCGGGCAGCCCAGTACGCGGCGCGGTGCACAAAGGGAGAATCGGGGTCCGCTTCCTGCACCTGTTCGTAGACCAGGATCGAGGCGGCCCACAGCCCGTCGTCTTCGAGCGAGGCCGCCATGTAGTACACGCGGAAGGCGCGATCGGCAGGGGTCAGAGCGGGGTCTTGCAGCGCCAGTTCGAAACGTTCCACTGCCTCGGCGTATCTCCGGCGTTGGTATAAGACATAACCAGCCTCGCCGGGATCGACGAACGCCCCCGCAGCTTCCAAGTCGTCGAGCGCCTCCACGGCGAGCAGCGAACCGGAACTGAAGGCGATGACCGCCCGCAGCTGTTGCTCCCACGTGTTGCGGTCGCCCAGTTCGAGAGCGGCCTCGGCAAGCACGAAGCGATCAGCCGGCGCACCGGTAAGGTTCACGATTTCGGCGTACAGGTTCACCGCGCCCTGTGCGTCGCCGCGTCCCTCGGCAACCGATGCCCGGTCGCGAAGAATCGTCGCGCGAACGGTGGATGTCGTGAACGGCGAGTCGAGCGCGCGTCCCCAGGCTGCTTCAGCCTCCGCGAGCGTGCCTTCCAGCGCAGCCGCTCGCCCGAAAGCAGTGTCGATCAGCGGTTGAAGCGGGTCGTCGTACCCCGCTTCGGAGATGGGTCGCAGCACGCGCACGGCCTCGTCCAGCTGCCCCACGTCGCTCAGCCGAAGCCCCAGCACGTAGCGCACTCGCCGCCAGACCTGGGTGTCTTCCGGGGCGACGGCGGTAGCTTCCCGCAAGGCTTCGATGGAACGCTGCAGTTCGCCGGCCCCGTTCCACGCCACCCCGGCCCCCAGCCACGCAGAGGCCACGGCGATATCGTCTCCAGCGCCGGCGGCCGCTTCTTCGAACGCCGCCGCCGCCTCTTCGAATCGGCCTTCGCGCAGCGCTTCCCGCGCGCCATCGAGACCCTCGACCGGTACCTCCGTGGGTACGGCGCGGGGCGGTTCGGAAGTTGCAGTGGCGGTGGGTTGAGTTGTAGCCGTGGGCTCTTCTTCTTCAGGTTCGGCCGCTGGGTTGCTACTGCACGACCACACGGCGACACTCATGGCGGCGAGCATCAGTACAGTGGCAGCCTTGAGTCGCGCATTGCGTTTCACAATCACTGCTTCGATGCTAGGGATGCCGCACACGCCCCGTCAAAGGCTCCGTAAGCACGGGTCAACCAGCGGGAAGGAGCCATCGCTCTGCAATCAACCGAATCCCCTGCAGTTGCCGCTCTGTCCCTCGCGCAGGCGACTGCCAGTCGCAATGCGTGGGTCGAAGTCGACCTCGGCGCGCTCGAAAACAACATAGCCGCCATTCGCAGCGTGCTAAGGCCCAATACCGAACTGGTCGGCGTGGTGAAGGCGAATGCGTACGGCCACGGAGCGATCGCGGTCGCCCGCGAAGCCGAGCGCCTTGGCGTGGATCGCTTCGCCGTTGCCTGGTTGGCCGAAGCGCTTGAACTCCGGGTCGCCGGTGTACGACGCCCCATCATCGTGATGGAACACGTCTTCGTCGCGGACGCAGAAACCGCCGTGCTGCACAACATCACCTGCACGATTCACTCGCGCGAACTCGCCGATGCCCTCTCCGTTGCAGCAACTCGTCATAACGCGACCGCGAGGGTGCATGTCAAAGTGGACACGGGACTGCACCGCTTTGGCCTCCCGGGCGAGGCCGCGATCGAGTTGGCCGAGTACGCCCGCCTGCTTCCCGGCGTCGAAGTCGAAGGGCTCTGGACGCACATGGCCAACGCCGACGACGCCGACGACAGCTTCTCCGCCGAACAACTCCAGCGCTTCGAAGCGGTCCGCCAGCGACTCGAGTGGGTACCCTTCACCCACGCGGCCAATTCCGCCACCACCCTGCGCCGGCCGGAGCTACATTTTGGCGGCGTTCGCGCCGGCATATCGCTCTACGGGCTATGTCCGCCCAACGCCCCCGACCCCGGGCTGCGGCCGCTCATGTCGGTAAAGGCGCAGCTCGCTCGCGTACAAACGTTGGAAGCGGGGGAGGGGGTCAGCTACGGCCTTACATGGCGTGCGCCGACACGTTCTGTTGTGGGCCTCGTCCCGGTGGGCTATGGCGACGGCTGGCGCCGCTCGCTCGGCAACCTTGGCCACGTACTCGTGAACGGTCACCGCTGCCCGATGATTGGCCGCGTCTGCATGGACCAGTTTCTCGTCGACCTCACCCATCTCCCGGGCGCCGGCGAGATAGCCGAGGGCGCGGAAGTGGTGCTGCTCGGCACACAGGGTGACCAGTCCATCACCGCCGGCGAGGTCGCCAGCGAAATTGGCACCATCAGTTGGGAAGTCGTCGCGGCGCTGCTGCCGCGCATCCCCCGCGTGTTCCACCGGGACGGCCAGGTCGTACCGCTGGCCTAACTGCCCGGTAGTTCGGGTTCGAAGCTGCCCCCCAGGGCCTCTTCCGCGTCGTCCAAGTAGCCTTCCGGGAAGTGGCGCAGCAGCACCGCAAGCCTTGGGATCGGCGGCAAAATAGGCGTGCCCAGGCTCACCAGGTCGATGGCGCCGAACTCGCACTCCGTGAGCAGCGCCGCCATCCGTCCCCACCCACGCAGGTCGACAGCCTCGCAATCGAAGCCGGTGATGCGCGTATGGAGCTTGTTCAGACGCTCCGAACGCACCGGCGCGTACTCCACGATCAGACCCGAACCTCCCGGCGCCAGCACCCGCGAAAGCTCCTGCCCGAAGGCGTGAGCCACGTCATCGTCGAAGCGCCGCAGCAGGTGGAACGAGCTGATGCAGTCGAAGCTGTTGTCCGCGAAGGGCAGTTTCTCCGGCCATCCCATCACGTCCACCGGGCCTGGCCCGGGCGTGATGTCCATACACACGGGCGGTTCTTCGAGCCCCGCGCCCTGCGCCAACAGGTGCGCGAAGCCCGCCGTGCCCGCTCCGAAGTCCAGGTAACGCTTGCCCGGTTCGAGCTCCAGCAAGTCCACGATGCGCTCTACCTGCGGGTACTGGGCGGCCATCGCCACCTGCGAATTGAGCGCCCGCGCAATGGGCCCGGTCTTGCCCCAAACCCATCGTTCCCGTGCTTGCCGGGCTGTCCGGCGGCGGCGCATCACAGTGTGTAACTCATCCGTATTCGTCTCCCCTGCCGGGTCGCATCGCGTGCGAACTCCAGCGCGGTTTCCACCTGGCCAGTCAATCCCTCAGCGCCAGCGCGTTTCAGCAGCGCCTTTGAAAGCGCATCCGTTTGGAGCGCCGTCAGCATCGCGGCGAACGCTTCGTACAGCCCTTCCGGCGCCTGCCAGGCCATCTCCAGCTTCTCCACGTCCTCGGAATCCTCCACGGTCGCTTCGTAAAACGTCGTTAGCGGCCCCATTCGCACCTTAGAGTCGTCGTGCAGCCGGTCGGCCAGCGCGATCAGCGGGTGCTGCGCGCCAAAGCCTCGCACCACGGCGAAGGAGCAGAAGGCCGCCAGTTCGGCGCCGCCACCCGGCAAAGCACGTTCCGGGCCGTCGCCTTCGATTCCGATCGTCATTTCCATGTGTGGGCACAGCGATTGTCCGCGCGAGAGCGCTCAGAAGCCATTCGTGCCGTCAACGAAGCGCCACGCGTCCACAAGTATGCCGTGCGCCGACATCTCCCAGTGCAGGTGCGCGCCCGTCGAAAGCCCCGTGTTGCCCACGCTCGCGATGAGCTGACCTGACTCCACCGCCTGGCCTTCGGCCACAAGGAACTCGCTCAGGTGGGCGTAGCCCGAAAGCAGCCCGCCGCCGTGGTCCACGATCACCATGTTGCCACGCACGTCCAGCGCCCGCGCCATCACCACGGTGCCGCTGTTCGTGGCCACCACCGGGGTGCCTTCGACCGCGCTGATATCGGTGCCGCCGTGGTGTCCGCTGGCCGGCCCCCCGTTGATCGAGCGCTGCTCGCCGAAGACGCCGGTAAGCGGCCCTTCAGTCGGGATCTGCCACGTCCCATCCCAGAGTTTTTCTGGCGTGAACGTGCCGTAGACCTCGGCGAGCAGGGCGTTCTCCGCTGCCACCACTGCCGGGTCCAGCAATTCCTGCACCTGTCCGGGATCGATCGTCAGGGAGTCGACGGTCCACGTCGTAGGCTGCACGTCGATCACTTGCGAAAGTCGGCCGGCGCTACCGTTGCGCGTTTCGAACTCCACTACGAGCTCGCTGGCGCCCGGAATGTCCAGCACGCCCGTGCCCAGGAATGCGTACATGCTCTGCGTACCCTGCGTGAGCGGAGCGCTCCGGCCCATGAAGGTGGCCGTGCCCGCGCGCACGTCGCCGGTTACCGAAACCAGCAGGGTGCCGGCCACCGAAATCGATTCGGCTGAAAGCACGAGCGCCGCAGGTTCGGGTGTTGGAGTTGGCTGGCCCGGTTGCGTCGTCGGGACGTTCGGCGCCGTAGGTGGCACCGGGATCGTGGGTGTCGGCGTGTTCACCGTAACCACCACCGTGCTGGCGCTGCTTTCTCCGCCACACCCCGCGATAAGCAGCGCAGCAACCACGGCCAACATCGCGTTCCGCATGCCCCTAGGTTGGCCTACCGCGCCGTGCGGGTCGACCGCCTTCGCGAGAATTTCTCGAAACGGGTGCCGAAGCCGATAGCGGATTCTCTGGACAAAGGGCGAGCCCCGGTTTGGGGGAAACCGGGGCTCGCGATTCGGAAGGGGGATTCCGAATAGGGGGACGTGTGAATCGTTGGGATTAGGGAGCGGTCTGCGGCTTCGTTCCGGTCTGCGGTTCAAGTGAGGGCGCTGGCGAGACCACAGCCTGGGGGCGCGTCTTGCTGTACAGCCGCTTTGCTTCGCGGCGGAGTTCGTATCCGGCAGCCATGCGTTCGTAGTCTGCCATCCGGGCTTCTACTAACAGTTCGTTGAGCATTCATTCCTCCGGCCGGTCGCACCTGCTGGTGTTTCGGGCCTGCATACAACTTCCCCCCGCCGGAACTATGGTTCCATGAACCAAGTCACAGTGTGATGCTCGTGTTAACACAACGAGAAAACGTTAACCCCCCAGCCTCAAACCAGCCGTCCCGGGAAACAAAAGAGCGGGCAGCTATTGCCCGCTCTTTCCTGGTTCTTGTTCGCAAGGAGCCCTATACCTGGCTGTAGCCGCTCCCCTTTATCTCGATACCGCGGCCCTTGCCGTCCGTTATCCAGCCGAATTCCTGCAGGATCTCCTGGCTGTAGGTCACCCGGCCGGTGACCTTGTCCAGCGGTTCCGTTGCCAGCAGCAGCGAGGCCTTCGCCATCAGCTCCGGCGGCTCGCCCCGCGGGTCGTCCATGCCGTCCACCAGCTTGTGGTGCACCGTGCCCGGCGTCGGCACCACTTGCGAAGGAGAAACGCAGGTCACGCTGATGCCGTCGTTGTACACCTCCGAAGCCAGCCCCTGCGTGAAGCGCTCCAGCGCTGCCTTCTCCGCGCCGTAGAGCGTCCCACCCCGGCTGAAGTCACCCTTGTAGGGGCCGCGGCCCGGGCCAATCGCCGCGCCACTGGAGATGTTCACGATCGAGCCGCTCTTGCGCGGCAGCATGTCCTGCAGCGCAAGCTGGCTCAGGTAGAACGGCGCGTGCACGTTCACCGCCATTGAGCGGTGCCAGCGGTTGATCGGGTAATTGGCGATGGGAATGAAGTAGGTGAGCGCCGCGTTGTTCGCGAGCACATCGATCGGCCCATAAATCTTGTGCGTCTCTTCCACCAGCTTCACGCACTCCTCGTATTCGGAGATGTCGCTGGCTACGGCCGTGGCTTCGTTCCCGGCAGCCTTGATGCCCTCAACGGTGTGTTCCAGCGAACCCTCGAGCGGGTGGTCGCCTTCCTTGAGCGTGCGCGCCGCGCAAACAACCTTGCCGCCTTCCGCCGCGAAGACTTCCGCGATTGACTTGCCGATGCCGCGACTTGCGCCGGTCACCAGCACTACTTTTCCGTCCAGTTTCCCCATGTGGAAACCTCCCTGTGGTTACGGTCATGCCGGCGCTTTTGCCGCATAGCCAGTGCTCATACTGTTTACGCGAATAGCAGTTCGGGGGCCACGCCATCGCATCTTTTTGAGCAAAACACTTGCAACCGTGCCCGCAAGGTCGCATCGTCCGCGTATGACTGCGCGACCGGTTTCCGAACCGAGCCCTTCCGATCCTGCCGAGGGACTACGCGGTCTTCCGCTCCTCGCCCGCTTGAGCACGGAAGATGTGCGTGCCCTCGCCGCCCGCGGACGCATGCGGCGATTCAACTCCGGCGCCTACCTGGTGCGCGAAGGTGAACCCGGCGAATCCCTCTTCGTCATCCTCGAAGGTCACGCGCGCGTGCTCTTTTCTTCCGATGGCGGCGAAGAAGCGACCCTCGCCCACCTTGGCCCCGGAGACTGCATCGGCGAAATGACCGTGTTCGATGGGCTGCCTCGTTCCGCCTCGGTCGTCGCCTCCGACCAGATGGCCACCGTCAACGTCACGCGCGAAGATTTCCAGGCCTGGCTGCTGGAGCGCCCCCACACCGCCATGCCCCTGCTCGAAGAACTTTCCCTGCGCCTGCGCCGCGCCAACCAGGGCCTGGCCGACCAGCTCTTCCTCGGGCTTTCGCAGCGCCTCGCGCGCCGTCTCGTGCTGCTCGCCTCCACTGTTGGGTCACAGAACCCTTCGGGCGGCATTCGCATTCGCATCACGCAGGCCGACCTTGCCTCAATGCTTGGCGTCACGCGTGAAAGCGTGAACAAAGAACTCCAGGCCTTCGCCACTCGCGGCTGGCTCAAAACCAGTCGCGGCTCCGTTACCATCACGGACCTCGATTCGCTGAACCTCTTCCGTTAGCTGCTGCCTCACGCTCGAACCGTTATCGTGTGCCCACCAACGGGGGTACATCGTCCATGAAAATCGCAGTGGGATTTGGCGCGGCCGGCCGCGACAACGACTGGCAAACCAACCTCTCCTTCGTCCAGGAAGCCGAACGCCTCGGTGTCGACGCCGTGTGGACCGCCGAGACGTGGGGATTCGACGCCGCCACCCAGGCAGCCTTCATCGGCGCCCAGACCAGCACCATCAAGTTCGGCACCGGCGTCATGCAGCTGCTTTCGCGCACCCCGGCCATGCTCGGCATGACAGCGCTCAGCCTGGACAGCATGTCGAACGGACGTTTCCTGCTCGGCCTCGGCGCCAGCGGCCCCCAGGTGGTTGAAGGTTGGCACGGCCAACCCTTCGCGCGCACCATTCCCCGCATCCGCGATGCAGTCGCCATCATCCGCATGCTCACCCGCGGCGAACGCGTCGCCTACAAGGGCGAGTACTACGAACTCCCGCGTCCCGGTGGCGAAGGCAAGGCGCTCCGCATTGGCGTGCAGCCGGCGGAAATCCCCATCTACCTCGCCACCCTCGGCCCCCAGTCGCTCGAACTCACCGGCGAAATCGCCGACGGCTGGCTCGGCACATCCTTCATCCCCGAACACGCCGATGTCTTCCTCGACCACATCCGTGCCGGCGCAGTAAAGGGCGGCCGCAGCTTCGACGACATCGACCTCCAGGTGCCCGCGGGTGTCGTCGCCTTCTCCGACGACGTCGAAAAGCTGATCGCACCGCGCAAGCCCGGGCTTGCCTTCACGCTGGGCGCCATGGGTTCGAAGCGCCACAATTTCTACAACGCTGCCTACAAGCGCGCTGGCTACGCCGACGAAGCGGCCGCTGTCCAAACCCTCTGGCTCGAAGGCAAGCGCGACGAAGCAACCGCCCTCGTCCCCGACGAAATGGTGCTGCAAACCAACCTGCTCGGCACCGAAGACATGGTCCGCGATCGCATCCGCGCCTACCGCCGGGCCGGGATCACCACCCTGCGCATCCAGCCCGAAGGCGCCGACCTCGCGGCCCGCATAGAGAACCTTGGCCGCACCGTCACGCTCATCCGCGAAGTAAACGAGGAGGCAACGGCGACCCCATAACGGCGCCGTTGCTACCATCGCTGCGTGCGAAATTCACGGAACGCGCGCCTGTTGCAACTGGGGCTTGTGGCCTGCGCGCTGTTCGCACTGGCACTGGCCGGCTGTCGAAGTAACCCGCCGACCAAACTGGCGACCGGGCTCTGGTTGGCCACCCCTGGCGATTTCGCGTCCGAACCCGCGCCTTTGCTTGTCTACCACATCGACTCAGGATTCACGCGAGAAGTCGGCCCGCCGGCGCAATACCGTGGTGTCGCCTGGGCTCCGAGTGGCCGTTATCTGTCCGCCGTCCGCGTGGATGGCGAATCCGCCGCCGTCGTGGTCTTCGACCTTGATGAAGACGACACGGCCTACGAGTGGCCGCTGCAAACCCCCGAAACCTTGCTCACCTGGTCACCGGACAGCCTGCGATTGTTCGCGCTTTCCGCCGCCGAGGGATTCATGCTGAATGTCGAAGCAGAACCCGTAGGCCTCCTCAGTCAACCGCTCGAACCGCTCTATCCCCAGAGCCTGGCCCCCTCCATCTGGTCGCCCGACGGCGCCTATGCCGCCACGATCTATCACGGCTACCTGCTGTTGGTTGACCGCGGTGGCAGCAATTTCTACGTGGATCCGGCGTTGTTGCCACCTATTTTGGACCCTGCGGGCATGACGGTGTTCGCATGGGATGCCGCCGATGTCGTTGCCGTCTTCGACGAAAGCAATCCCGAATCGCCGCGCCGCTACAGCCTCCGGCTCGACGGCGCGCAACTTGAATTCGTGGCCACGACGAACCTCCCCGCGGGCACCGGCCCATACTCCCACCCATGGGAACTTGCCGAACGCGTCGCTCCCGGGGCGACAGCCGCGCTCGGGGTGTCGGCGATGCCGCATGGGGAACGCTGGTTCGCCATTGAACCGGAAGGATCCGCACCGTCCGCCATCTACCACCTGGCCGCCGGGTCGCTACTTCGCATCGCCGACCCAACCTTCGCCGGGGTTCCCGCGCATGTGTTGGCCGCCAACGTCGGCGTCGTGCGCCTTCCTCCCATCGACGAGCGGTAGCGCCTCCTTCGTTTCTCGCGCACGCGAAAAGGGGGCCGGCCAGGGCCCCCTTTTCAACTCCACCGAATCCAGGAGAGGGATTCGTTTAGCGCGGGCCGGCCGTAGTGGCCGTGCCCCGGTAACTCGCCGGGACAATCGGTCCCGTGTGCTGCTGGCGTCCGAAGAGCCGGCTCCAGAGGCTCCGCGTCTGCGCTTCGGGCATTTGCACCGAAACACCCGCCACCAGCCCCGCCAGCCGTCCGTAAACGTGCGCCGGCGCCGTCGTCGGCTTTGCATAGGCGATAGGGGAGCCCAGCTGAGCGGTCTTCATGATTTCGCTGTTGAACGGCACCTCGAAGTCCACGACCTTTTCCAGCAGATTGGAAACGTCCTGCGCCGTCACGATGTTGTGTTCCAGGTTGTGGCTCACGGTGAGTACCACGCTCTGGCGGTCGATGCCATGTCCTTCCAGGTACGCCAACAGGAGGTTGGTGTTCTTGATGCTCGTGAGGTCCAGGCTGGTGACCGCAACCACCCGCGTGGCCGCCTTGATCGCCACGCCCACCATCTCGTCGAGCGTGCCGGGAGTGTCCAGCACCACGTAGTCAAACAGCTCGCTGGCGTAACGCACGAGGCCATCGATGTCGTCTGTGGTCACGTCCAGCCAATCGCGTGGGCTGCTCGGCGCCGGTAGCACCCACGCCCCGGACTCGTGCCGCTCGAGCATGCTGCGGAAAGACTCGCGGTCCAGCGTGCGATAGCTGCGCGCGGCGTTCGCCGAAGTGAAGTCGGCGGGCATGTTCATCGTGAGCCCCACGTCACCGAAGCGCGTGTCCAGGTCGATGATGAGCACCGAATTCTCCGTGCGGCTCGCAAGCGTGACGGCAAGGTTTGTGGAAATCGTGGTCTTACCGATGCCGCCCTTCTGCCCGACAACCGCGTACACGCCGCCGCGTCCTCCGTTGTCCGGCAGCGCCAGTTCCGCTTCGCGCTCCAGCGTCGTCCGCACGGCGTCGGCAGCCGTCGCGATGTCCTTCCGCGACATCGGCGCGAGCATTAGGTCCACTGCGCCGGCCTGCATCACGCGCCGCGTCAGCTGCGTCGAAAGGCCCCGCCCATAGGCGAGGATTGCGCAGCCGGGGTTCAGGTTGTGCACGAAGTCGACTATCTGCATGGAGCGGGCGAAGGGCTCTTCGATTGCTACGAACAGCACATCCGGGCGCAGGTTCTCCGCCGCGTAGGGCGCGTCAATGCCGTGCCGCCCTTCGTACACAACGTCGAAGCCGAGCGCTTCCAACTCCGTGCGGAGGAAGCCGCGCTCGGTTGCTGCGTTGTCGATGATCATGGTGGTTGGGTTTAGCTGGCCGCTCATTGGTATCTCTCCTGGGGTGTGGTGCTCGCTGCGGTTCGCAACGCGCTGTCCACGTGGTGTGCACTCAGCATCCACGCCCCGGCCACCGTCTGTCTCGGGTTTTGGCAGCCTTCTAACGCCCTTCAAATGAGTTCGTCACTCAGCGTTCACCGGACCGCCCTTTTGCCCGCGCTCCGCCGCCCGAAAGTGAACGCGCCCCCGCGATTGCGAGTGGACGAACGGGGTCAGCCGTCCACCCGGGGAGCCCCGTTATCGCGGAATCCAGGCCATAGGGAGAGCACCGGACCTTCGACTACAGCGACGCCTCGAACGCTTGCCGCACCTTCTTCGGCGCTGCAAGGAGCCACGCCTCCCGCAGGAACATCTCCAGCTCTTCCCAGTCCGGCTCTTCGATATCCAGGCGGACGCCAATCCACCCGTGCCGCCCAACGAACGCCGGTACCCAGAACCGGTCCGGGTCCGCTTCGACCAACATCTCCTGCACGCCGGGTGCGGCCTTTAGCACGGCGCCGCTGCGACCGTCGTCGCCAAAATGCTGGTACAGGTAGTAACCGAAGCGCTTCCCCGCCACTTCCAGCGAAAGGTGCTCGTTCTCGTTACGACTGATTGCGACAGTCTCGGGGTAGCCCTCGCAGAGCTTCGTCAGCCGCGCCTTCCGGCGCTGGAGCACTGCCTCGCTGGCACTTGCCGCGCGTGTTGCTGGTGTCCTGGGGGCTGCCATAACGCGCGCATTCTATCCCCTCCGAGCGACGCCGGGACAAGCCCCGAGCGTGCGTCCCCTACCTCGGGTTCGCCATCGTCGCCTGCACGCAGTGCCCGATCGGCCCTTCCTCGTCGTACACCGTTGTCACGATCATCCCCAGCCCGTGCGGTTCGGCCGCGCTGAACGCGTCGAGGCACACCCACTCCCCCTTGGCCGCGCGGTGCAGGTGCAGGTTGATGTCCGCGTTTATGAAGCCCGCCGACTCGTTCACGCGAATGTTCGCCAGCCCGTTCCCAAAGTCCGCCGTCCCCGCCACGCGCATCAGGGGCGTGGTCTCCACGCCTTCGATGATCGGCATGGGGAATCGTATCCAGGCTGTCTGCCGCCCGCCGGAGCCCATGTTCGGTGGCGTGATGCGCTTCACCTCGATGGCCGTGTGCAGGCCCTCGGGCATACCCGGCCGCCGCATCGCTTTCGGCACGAGCGAACCCGTCTCGATGCTCTCAGGCGCTGCCAGCCGCTCGCCCCGGAAGAGCGCCGTCTCCGGCAGCGAGATCTCCGAAGGCATCAACAACAGCGCCGTTGCCCGGCAGGTCTCCACATCCTCGTGCCACAGCGACGCCTCCAGCACCTGGATGCGCCGTCCCGTGCGCACGGCCTTCGTCCGCAGTTCCAAGGGCGCCTTCGGCACGGGCCGAAAGAGGTCGATCGTCAGTCGCGAAACGAACAGTGCCGGGTTCGCTGTCGCCTGTTCTACTCCGTGCGCGAGCAGCTCAGCGGGCGCGCCGCCGTGGAGTACCGTGGCGCCCCACGGGCTGCCCGCCAGTTCGCCCGGCACAAAAAGTCCGCCCTCGCGGCGGAACAACGCTTCG
>CAZDZP010000016.1:0-17537 GCA_964509855.1 uncultured Anaerolineaceae bacterium
GCACCGGCTGTGGCGAACAGAGCGTTTCGCGCAGGTTGTAGTGCTTCCCTTCGAAAGGGCCGTTGTTGTCGCTCCACATCTGGTTCGCGATCTGGAGGGTTTCCTCCAGCATTTCGAAGCGCTGCTTGAGCGGCGGGAAGGGGATGCCGAGCCCGTCGTGTTCGCGTTCGAACCATGCTGCGCCGACGCCGAACCACGCGCGCCCATGCGAAAGCACGTCCAGCCCCGTGACCTGTTTCACGAGGAAACCGGGGTTGCGGTAGGTCACGCCGGTGACGAGCGTCCCGAGCTGCGCCTGCTTCGTGCGCGCGGCCATGTACCCGAGAATCCCGTAGGCCTCGAACATCTCGTTCTGCGCCGGTCCGACAGGGGGGATCTGGAAGTAGTGGTCCATCACGGAGATGCGTTCGAAGCCGGCGAAGTCGGCCTCGATGAGGATATGGTCGAAGGTATCGGCCCAACCCAGGGGGTTCTCCCGGTCATAGGTGAAGTTCGAAAGATGCAATCCGAGTTTCATTGGTGTCTACCTTGGGTCTGTTCGCGAGCGGGCGGTACGATGGTCGCGTGCCCTCCCGGCGTGGTGCTTCAGATAAACGGCCACTCAAACGCGGCTTTTCGATCCCCGAAAACTCACTGGTGTGGCTCGGGGTCATCTTCCTGTTCCTCGCAGCCATACACGTGGCCGGGCTGCAGTGGCTCGATGCCGTAGTCTACCTGTCGCTGGGGATCGTGATGATCACGACGCGCTACCCAGTTTTCGGTCGCGGCGAGTGGCAGACAGCCGCCGGCTTCATCCTTGCCGTGGTCGGCTGTCTGCTCTTCCTCGTCGTGATTGCCCGCGACCTCGTGAGCTGACCTAGTAGACCGTCGTCCGGGCTTCGCCGCTGCCCTTGCCTTCGCCCGCGAGCGAACGCTGGGCCGGTGCGTTGGCGTTCGCGCCGCGGAAGTCCCGGAACGGACCGTCGCGCCATTCGAGCGCTGCCTTCAGTCCGTCCTCGCGCAGGCGGCGGCTCC
Source organism: uncultured Anaerolineaceae bacterium (assembly GCA_964509855.1). Taxonomy (GTDB): domain Bacteria; phylum Chloroflexota; class Dehalococcoidia; order Tepidiformales; family Tepidiformaceae; genus CAZDZP01. Next base: position 1,015 of record CAZDZP010000016.1, read on the forward strand.
ACTCCCCTGCAGCCGGGCGGTGCTTGCTCATGGCCTCCACGTCAGTGCCCGACATCAGCCCGTTGCGGATGCCCATCGCCTCGTACTGCCGGTTCACGGCGCGCTTGGAGTACATCAGCATGTCGTTGTCGATGTTGCCCATGCGCTTGGCGAAGCGGGTGGTGAAGTCCGCCAGTTCGTCCGCGGGCACGGCGTAGGTGGCCCAGCCCATCGTCGCCATGTCGCGCCCGGTGAACGAATCGCCGACGTAGGCGAACTCGCGCGCCTTCGTCATCGGCAGGTGCCAGGGCGCCCACATGATGTCCATCGTCCCCATCGCGCGCACCGGCGGATAGCCGATCTGCGCGTCCTCGGCCACGATGCGGAAGTCGCAGAACGACGCCAGTTCTGTGCCGCCCGCCAGGCAGTAGCCGTGGATCTGCGCAATGACCGGCTTGGACAGCTCCCAGATGGTCCAGTTCGCCATCAGCACGTGGCGCGACCAGTCGTAGTGCGCGGGGTGCGTGGTGCCGGTGTCGGGCAGCTTCGAACGCGGGTGCACGTACTTCGAGTCGTCGCCCGCTTCGCGCGAAGGGCTGAGGTCGTACCCGGCGCTAAAGGCGCGCCCTTCCGACTTGATGACGATGACGCCGACTTCGCGGTTCGCCTCCGCTTCCTTGAGGGCGTGGAAGAGTTCGCCGCGAAGGTCGTTGGAAAGCGCGTTGAGTTTTTCCGGTCGGTTGAGCGTGACGGTCGCCACGCGGCCGTCGGTTTCGAAGAGGATGTTGTCGTAGCTCACGAGAGCCTCCTGGCAGGCGATGTGCGGCGTAGGGTACGCGTTCCGCCCTGGCAGGGCCACGCCACCACCAGGCAGTTGACAGGCGCCGCTTCGCCGGCGCATTCTTAGCCACGCGGTTCTAGAACCAAGAGGTTATGGATGGCAGTCGACCAGCTGAGCAACGTTTTCACGGCACTCGCCGACCCCACGCGCCGGGACATCCTCGTGCGGCTGACGGGTGGCGACGCCACCGTTGCGGAGCTGGCGGCGCCGTTCCAGATCTCGCAGCCAGCTGTTTCGAAGCATCTCAAGGTTCTGGAACGGGCGGGGCTCATCTCGCGGCGTCGGCGCGCCACCGCCCGGCTAAGCCACCTCGAAGCCCAGCCGCTGCGCGCCGCGACGGAATGGCTCGCTCGCTACCGCGAATACTGGGACGAAAGCTTCGACCAGTTGGACGAGCTCCTCGCCGCACTACAGGAGAACCCGGGAACCCCGGGGCAAGAAAGGAAGCGTACCGATGACGCATGAGACGACGAACAAGACCACCATCGTTGCCGAACCCGGCACCCCGCTGCTCACCATCACACGAACCTTCGACGCGCCCCGCGAACTGCTGTTTCGCTGCTTCACCGAACTCGACCTGCTTGCGAAGTGGCTTGGCCCCCGCGACATGGAGATGGCGGACGCTGCGGCCGAGAACCGTCACGGTGGCACGTGGGCCTTCGTGCACCGCGATCCCGACGGCAACGAGTACGGCTTTCGCGGCGTGTTCCACGGCGATCCGTCGGTCGACGGCATCACACGGACCTTCGAGTTCGCCGGTGCCCCCGGCGCGATCTCAATGGAGTCGCTGCGATTCGAAGAAGCGGGCGGGAAGACCACCGTCGTCATCAACGCGGTCCACCTGTCAGTGGAATCGCGCGACGGGATGATCCAGGGCGGGATGGAACGAGGCGTCAGTGAGGGCAACGAGCGGCTCGACGCGCTCTTGCTCCAACTACAGGGCGAGACAGCCAACCTGGGAGGCAGGTCTTGAGCAGCGAATCCAACGAACTTGCGATGTACGAACAGTCGGCCGCGGTCTTCCGGGAGGTCCTCGCGGCTGTCGCGCCCGGCGACTTCGCATTGCCGACGCCGTGCGCCGAGTGGGATGTCCGCACGGTCGTGAGCCACGTTATCCTCGGCAACCGCTGGGCGGTGGACATGCTCACCATCGGCACGGGTTCGTGGCCGCCGGGCGAAGACGCCCTCGGCGACGCGGAGCCGCTCGCCGCCTTTGACGAATCGGTCGCGGCCGTGATGGAAGCGTTCGGCGCACCGAGCGCCCTGGAGATGGTCGTGAGCCTGCCGATGGGCGACCACTCGGCCGGGATGCTGCTTGGGATCGCGGGCGGCCAGTTCCTCGAACACGCCTGGGACATCGCGAAAGCCACGGGCCAGTCAACCGACATCGCGCCGGAGCTATGCGAGGCGACGCTCGAAGGGGGCCGCGCCGCGCTCACGCCGGAAACGCGCGGCGATTTCTACGGCCCGGAGCAACCGGCGCCCGAGGGCGCCACGGCAGCCGACCGCATGGCGGCGTTCATGGGGAGGAAGGTTTAGCCGGGGATCGTTGTTGGGGGCGTGGCGGAGAGGGAGGGATTCGAACCCTCGAGGGAGTTGCCCCCCTACACGCTTTCCAGGCGTGCCTGTTCAACCACTCCAGCACCTCTCCGCGCTCGACGGTGGCCGTCGTCAGCAATCGTAGCAGCGGTCCGCGATTCAATCTCGCCGGCGCCTGCGGTTGAGCTACTTCTCGTCGTGCTCTTCTTTTTCGGCCAGTTCGCGGCGGCGCTTGGTCAGGTCGTCGAAGTGTTGCCACGCTTCGTTGTGCGCCACCTGTGCTTCGTGCTTGCCCACCTGCATAGCATCGCGCACTGCGTCGCCAAGGCCGAGAGCGACATCCTGCAGCATGCTCAGCGGCCCGGGCAGCGAGCGGCTCTTCTTTCGCGGCAATCCGGCAGCCTCAATGAACACATCGTTTTCGGGTTCGTGTTCAGCGGTCATTTCTTGCTCTTCCGGCGGTTCTTCACCTTGTCGGGCACCGCCTTCAGCGAACTCACACCGCTGCGTACTCCTCGAACGATGGAGTAGACGCGCACGATGGGGGCGACAGCGCTTTCGCTAACGAACTCGCTGGTGCCCTTCACCTGGTCGAGCGTGCCGCGAAGCGAATCGATAGCCGGTGCGGCGTTGTCTTTAACCAGGCGCCGGATGGTGAAGACGAGGAAGATGATGGCCGCGAGCAGTACACAGAACAGGAAGCCTGCCAGCGCGAACCAGAGCCCCATCAATACCAGGACGATATCGCGCCATTCCGACCAAGAATTGGGGGCGGCCCACGATTCCGGGACGGCGGCGTTGGGAATCATATTCCCGCCGAGATAGCCATCGACGATGGCGCCAATGAAGATGTAGGCAATGAAGAGAAGAATGGCCGCAAGGACCACAGTGAGGGCAAAACGCACGCGGATCCTCCGCAGATGGTTCATTGATGATAGGCATCATCGCGCCGCGGGGTAAAGGCGCACCTTTCTACGGGTTGGAGTCGCGGGGAAACCCTCGGTCTCGCATTAGACGCTTTTCGCGCACAATAGCTGCCAACAGATGCGCAAAACCGGAAACCAAACTACGCCTGCATTGCGCGTCACCACTCGGAGAGCCGCGTGAATCGAAACATCCTCGTGGTCGACGACGACGACTCCGTACGATTCATGCTTTCCCGGCTCATACGCTCGCGTGGCTTCGCGACCCTGGATGCGTCGAACGCGGCCATCGCCCGGCTAACTGCGACAGAGCACGAGATCGCGCTCTTCATTGTGGACATCGTGATGCCCGGTGAGTCCGGGCTGGAGTTTGCCGGGTTCGTTGTCGAAACGTGGCCGCGAACGCCAATCATCCTCATTTCCGGCTATACAACTGACGAGCCCGTGTGCTTCGCCGACAGGCATGACCACGTGGAGTTCGTGACGAAGCCCTTCGGCGCCGACGAGTTCATCGCGCTCGTGGAGACGATGGTCGCCCGCCCCGCTTGAAGGTGTCACCTACGGAAGTACTGGCTCCACGGCCAGGGCCTCCATTGCGGCCCACAACACGGGGCGGTGCATGGTCAGCCCTAGCAGCGCATCGAGGTAGGCCAGGTCGAAGGGGTTGCCCGGCGGCAGCTCGAGGTCGGCCCCCAGGAGCGTGACGTAGGCCACGGCCAGCGCTTCTGGTTCCGAAGGCCCCGGGGGAAGCGTGTCGTACGCCGCCGCGATGTGTGCTGCGAACGACGATGGCCCGTTCTCCACCCCGGGAAAGACGTTGTCAATGCCCTCGCTGGGAAGCACGCCAACCGATTCAGGCAGCAGCCGTCCGCTGTTCATCATCGCCAGCGCATCAACATTGAAGTTGCGGGAGAGGGTCGTCCCCGCCCGCGCCAGTTCGGGTTCCGCCGCAATCAACAGTATGTAGAAGAACGCGTCGAGCGCCGTGGCGGCGATTTCTTCGTCCTGTCCGTCGAACTGGTCGCAGTGGATGGCTTCGTGCAGCAGGATCGGCATCAACAGCTGAAAGGGCTCGCCTTCAAGGATAGGGTTGAGCGAAACCACCCGCGCGCCCTCTTCTCCATAGGTCACCCTGGCCAGGAGGTCCGGGAAATCCGGGGGTGGCTCGAAGGCGATGCGCTCCACGGGCAGCCCGGTGCAGTTCTCATCCGTCAGCAAATGCGGGATTGCCGGCTCGGCGTACGTCCCCGTCAGCCCGGCGAGCGCCGCCCGGAGTTTCGGCGAAGGCACGACTTCGGCTGACATCGCGTCGTAGTAGTCCAACGCGCGATCGAGCACCGAGCCAATGGTCCCACGCGTTGCCAGGTGTGCTTCGAGCGCCGCGCGCATGGCCGCGTCATCCTTAGCGTCGGCCGTCACCTCCGGAACCCGCGCCGCCGAAAACAGCGCTGGGTCAGCCGGCGCCACGGGGTAGGTCGCGAGCACGACATCGAGCGCGGTCATGCGTGACTCAACGCTTACCGGGAAGGTGCCTTCTCCGCCTTCGGCAAGGGCCGCCCGCCGAATGCGCAGCTCAGTCCGTTCGGGTACGAGCCCCTCGACTTCCAGTACCACCACGTTCGACTCTGACGGTGAGACGGAAACCGAGGTCACAGGGAGCGTTTGGGGCGTGAAGGTCGTATTCAGCCCGGGTGTCCGCAGCGTGAAGGCCTCACGAAGTTCTTCGCCTTCGAGGGCGAGTACGATCCCCACTTCCGCCGGGAACGCGACTTCGACCGTGGAGCGTAGCGTTGCCGCGCCGTCTTCGATGATGCGCTCGGCGGTGGCCGCGGTCGCGCGCGGCACCTCCACCGGTGCGCTCTCGCCGCGGCACGCGCCGAGCACAGCCAGCACCGCGAGGATCGCTGCGATCCTCGCGGCATTCCCGCCCCATGCCCGTTCGCGCGTGTCAGCCGTCAATGCGTCAGCGCCCCTTGTATTCGGGCTTGCGCTTTTCGGCGAAGGCGCGCGGCCCTTCCTTCGCGTCGTCCGAGGAGAAGAGCCGGGAGAGCACGATGTCCTCGTAGGCGAGGCCGTGTTCGAGCGGCATGTCCTGGCCGCGGAGGATTGCTTCCTTCGCCGCGCGCACTGCCAGCGGTCCGCGTTCGCAGATGATGCCCGCGATTTGCAGGGCTTTGTCCATCAGCTCTTCGCGCGGCACGATGTGCGACACGAGCCCGACCGACTGCGCGGTCTCCGCGTCCATCTGTTCGCCGGTGAGGATGAGGTAGTTGGCCCACGCCTGCGGAATGGCTCGCGGCATGCGTTGCGTGCCGCCCGCCCCGGGAATGATCGCCCAGCGCACTTCCGGGAGGCCGAAGCTCGCGTCCGGCGTGCAGATGCGAATGTCGCAGGCCAGCGCCAGCTCCATACCTCCCGCGAGACAGAACCCGTTGATGGCGGCGATGATCGGCTTGTAGATGGGCATACGCTTGGTGAAGCCGCCGAACGGCACCGGTCGGCCATCGAACTGGTTCTCGCCGCGTGCCGTCGCTACGAGGTCCATCCCGGTGGAGAACGACTTCTCGCCAACGCCCGTGAGGATGGCGACGCGGAGCGCGTCGTCATCGCGGAAGTCTTCCCACGCTTTGAACATCTCACTCGATGTCTGCGAATCGAGCGCGTTGAGCCGCTCTTCGCGGTTGATCGTTATGACCGCGATCGGCCCGCGCTTCTCGTACTTGATGTTGTTGAACTCTAGCTCGGCCATTCGTTGGCTCCCCCGGTCGGAATGAAATGAAGGATACTCTGCCCGTGCAGCGCTTTCCCCCCGGCACCACCGTTTGCGAAACAAAGGTTCGACTCGATGGCACCGAAGTCAGCTTCGAATGCGAACTGCTGGCGCTCGATTCGCACCGGGCCGTCGTGCTCTTCCGGGTACCGGGTGGCAGCAGCTTCAATACGCCGGTGCGCTTTCCCCCGGGTTCGCTCTCCTACGGATACTTCTGGAAGCGCCGCGGGTACAACGCCTACCGAATTCTCGGGCCCGATGGCGCGCTCATCGCCCACCGGTTCGACGCGGTCACGGAAGTCAGCCTCTCGCGCGACGAAATCCGTTACCGCGACCTCGTGTTGGATTGGTGGGTGCTCCCGGGCCAACCGCTGCTCGAAGAGGACCGCGACGACTACGACGCCGCCATCGCCGATGGGCGAATCCCGTCGCATTGGCAAACGCAAGCAGACGCGGCTTCGCGGCGTCTGCACTCCGGGTACCGGCAGGTGATCCGTGAAATCGAATCTATCGAACGGGAGCTGATCGGCCCGCTGGGATAGCCGCGCCGCGCTCCATCTGGACACTGCGATTGCCCGGCCCCATATTCGTCCTCTATGTGGGCATTCCTTCGTCGTCAGGGCCTGTACTTCCTCATCGGCTTTGTCCTTTGCTTCCTCATTTACCTCTTCGTGCGCTTCGACCCTGACGCGGTCATTCTCGGCATGGTTCTTTCGACCGCTGCTGGCATCACGCTTTCAGTTTTCCTGTGGTGGTTCGAAGGGCGCTTTCGGAACAGACCCGCGCCCCCGCCTCAGCGCTAGTACGCTCGTCCGGGGAGCCACCACATGACCGGGCAGCCTGACCGTTTACACGGCACCGTGTTCATGCTGACCGCCGCTGTCCTGCTCAGCACCGGCGGCCTCTTTATCAAGCTTGCCGAAATCGACGCGGTCGCGCTCTCGATGTGGCGCTCGCTGGTGGCGGGACTGGCGCTTGTGATGCTTGTCCGGCCAGCCAACCTCTCCCGGTCGGTCCGCGATCCGCACACGCTTGGCGTTGCCGCCACCTACGCGGGCATGCTGCTCACGCTCGTGGTGGCGACGCGCATGACGACTGCTGCCAACGCGATTTTCCTGCAGTTCACCGGCCCCCTCTGGGTGGCGGTCTTCGCCGGGCTTGTCCTGCGCGAACGCACGACGCGGCTGGATGTTGTCTCGTTGCTCGTGGCCTTCGCCGGCATGGCGCTCTTCTTCGCCGACCAGTTCGAATCCACCGCGCTCGCCGGGAACGCGTTCGGGCTCCTGGCGGGGCTGTGCTTTGCGGGGTTCCTTCTCTTTCTGCGTGCCCCGGGCGCAACGCCCACGACGCGGCAAAACGGGGTCATCATCGGCAACCTTGGGTTGTTCGTAGTGCTGTTGCCGGTGAACGCGGCCCGGGGCGACCCGGCGCTGTTCACGCCATCCCTGGCCGATGTCGGCTGCATTCTTTTCCTCGGCGTGGTTCAAGTCGCGCTTGCCTACGTGTTCTTTACGAAGGCGCTGGGGCTCATCCCCGCGCTGGAGGCTGCCCTCGTCAACATGGTCGAGCCAGTACTCAACCCCGTCTGGGTGGCTGTATTCCTTAGCGAAACACCGGGCTGGCTGGCGGTAGTCGGCGGTGCGGTGGTTGTCGGAGCTCTCGCGGTTCGCGCCATTGTGATCGAACGGCGTACTCCACCAGTTAGGCTGGCGGAGACATGACGGACGACGCATCGCGGCTACTCCCGCTTTACGAACGGCTGGATGCCATGCACACCTGGCGCGGTTGGCACTGGTGGCCGGACGCCCCGCCCTTCGAGGTCATCGTCGGCGCGATCCTCGTGCAGCGCACCACGTGGACCAACGTCGAGAAGGCGCTCGCCGTGCTGCGGGAACGTGGCGCGCTCGACTTCGCCGCCATGGACGCGCTCCCGCACGAGGAGTTGGAACAGCTCGTGCGGCACAGCGGCCAGTTCCGGCAGAAGGCGCGAAAGCTGCGGGCCTTCCTGGACCTTGCCAACCGCCACGGGTCCCTCGATACGTTGCTGAACCTCCCGGCCGGCGAACTCCGCGAGGAGCTACTCTCCACGTGGGGCATCGGCCCCGAGACCGCCGACTGCATCGTGCTCTATGCGGCGAAGCAGCCCGCCTTCGTCATCGATGCTTACACCATCCGCATCAGCAGCAGGCTGGGCTTCGGCCCCGTGCACACCACTTCCTACGACACCTGGCAGCGCTTCTACGTGGACAACCTCCCCCTGGACACCGAACTCTGGGCGCGATACCACGCACTCCTCACGCTGCACGCGAAACACCTTTGCATCGCCCGCAACCCGCGTTGTGGCGAATGCGCGCTGGCGGCGCAGTGCGGCTTCGCGCGGATACAGACCCAGGACCGAGCCCTTGATTCGGACTAGATTGTCCCGTTATCGCCGCCGTTGGTTCTCGGAGCCTAGCTGCGCCCGGCCCCCGGGAACCATCCGCGGGCTATGCCATATGCCGCGGCCGCCCGGCGGCTTCGCACCTGCAGCTTCCCAAGAATGCTCTTCACGTGGTTTTTCACCGTGTGCTCGCTGATGGAAAGCGACGCGGCGATTTCCCGGTTCGACTGCCTCTGTGCGACCAGTGACAGTACTTCCAATTCACGCCCCGTCAGGGCCATACCGGGGAGGTCGTCCACGGTATGGCGGAATTCTTCCAGGATCCGTGCCGCCATCGCCCGGGAAAGTATCGCGTCTCCATCGGCGATGCTACGCAAGCGGCGCAGCATCTCTTCGGAGCGGATACTCTTGACCAGGTATCCAGAGGCGCCAGCCTTAAACGCGTCCAACAGCTTTTCCGTGTCGTCATGCACCGTGAGCATCACGACATCCGTTCCGGGCAACGAGTCCTTGATTCGTCGCGTCGCTTCAATACCATCGAACCCAGCCGGGAAATCGATGTCCATCAGAACAAGGTCTGGTCGTAATCGCTCCGCCTCACGCACGCCGCTTTCGGCGTCCGACGCTTCGCCCACCACCTCGAAGTCTTCCTGGTAGGAGAGCAACGAGCGTATACCGTCGCGGACAAGGTGATGATCGTCCACGAGCAGTAGCCGCATCATCGCGCGGCGATCCCGGCGGGGATAGTCACGGTGACGGACGTACCCGTCCCAGGCTTCGAGACGATGGAGCAGTCACCCTGTAGCGCCGCAGCCCTTTCGCGCATGGTCATCAGCCCTATCCCGGGGCCGTTCGTGACGGCATCGTTTGCGCCAAATCCCTGCCCATCGTCGGAGACGACAAGCCGCAGCACACCGCCACTGTGGGCGAGGGCGACTCTCGCCTGTTTCGCCGCGGCGTGCTTACGGGTATTGGTCAGCGCCTCCTGCGCCATACGGAACAACTGGAGGTCCGCGTCTGGCGAGAGCCGCGGCAAGTCCCCTTCCGCTCGCAGTTCGGTGCGAATGCCGTAGCGCTCTTCATATTCCTCCAGGTAATCGCTCAACGCCTGCACCAATCCGCGTTCCACCACACGGCTGCGTAGCCCCGCGATGGATTCGCGAACATCGACGTTCACGTTGTCCACAGCCAGTCGAAGCGACTCGAGCTCGGCGGCGGCGTGCTCGGTTTCGCCCGCTTCCACCAATCCGCGAACTGTGTCCAGCCGAACGAGCACGTAGGAAACCACTTGCGCCAACCCGTCGTGGAGTTCGCGGCTTAGCCGCTCTCGCTCCTCGACCATTGAGCTCAGCGCGGCAGCGTTGCGTGTTTCTTCCACCGCGCGCCGATGGGCATGTTCGACAGAGCGAAAGATGGCGGTGGCGAAAAGGTAGCAGAACAGCAGCGCGACACCGCCGGTAACAAAGTTGCCCGCCAGGTCATGGATGTGGAGCCGATGGTCGAATACTTCGTGACGGGCAGTTTCGTAGGCAACGACCGCGACCGCCGGAACAATCGTCGCCAGCCATCGCAAGTGCACGAGTTTCAAGCCGAAGGCCTGTACTGAGGTACCCGGAGCGGCGAGCCCGCCGGCATAGGAGTTCATGTTCGTCGTCATTGTTGCGTCCGTTGACCAGGTTTTGTGGGGCGGCCGCGCCCCTCACGCTGCCACCGGCCGCACCACAGCCAGTATAGCCGCAGCAGAATTGCACACCCTGGGCGGTGGTGACGTATCAGAAGGTGCAAGGGCTAGCCGCATACCGAACAAATAGCCCTTTTCTGACCCTTTCGGCTCCGTGCGGGGCATGTCCCAGCCGATGGCCCCGAATAGCATTTCTATTGATCACGCGGCGCTGCCGCCAGCACCGGGTCGAAGAGATTCGATGCCCATTCCACACAAGTAGAGGAATCCATAACATGCACGTCCGCAAATCACTCAGTCGCATCGCACTGGTTGGCGCCGCCGCCATCGCGAGTGTTTCACTTTTCGCTACGGCCACGGCCCACGTTGGCACTGAACCCGGGTCGGTCGAGGCCGGGAAGTCCGCCACCGTCGGCTTCCGTGTCGGACATGGCTGCGACGGTTCGCCCACCTTGTTGGTCCGCATGCAGATACCCGACGGGGTGGTGGGCGTGAAGCCCGAAGCGATGCCCGGTTGGGATATCGAAACAGTACTCGGCCCGATTGAGCCCTACGACTCGCACGGCACTACGATCGCCGAAGGCGTGAAGGAGATCACCTGGTCCGGCGGCTCGCTACCGGATGACCAGTTCGCCGTCTTTGCGATCCGCGCGACCTTCCCCGACACGCCGGGTGAAACGCTCTACTTCCCCGTCATCCAGCAATGCGAAACCGGGAGCCATGAGTGGATCGAGATACCGGAGGAAGGCCAGGACGGCCACGACCTCGAATCACCGGCGCCCACGCTTGAACTCGTCGCCGCGACTTCCAGCGACCACGGCCATGGCAGCGACGGGCACGACGACGAGGAAGCATCCACCGATGCATCCACGGAAAACACCAATCCGGGTGGCTCCACGGCCGAAACATCCGTACCTGCTCAGTCGAGTGATGACCCCAGCACGGTCGCCTGGTTGGCGCTCGGCGTGGCGGTAGTCGGACTGGTAGCAGGCGCCGGCGGTTTCGCCATGGGTGTGCGCAAGCGCTAGTTGAAGACGGCCTGGGCGTGTGGCCCGTCCCTCCACCTCCCTCGGGGTGGCCACACGCCTATGGGAGCGCACTAGACAGCTGAGCTCAGAAGGAAAGGACCCGCGACAATGTCCCTGCGTTCATCGCGGCTCACCTTTCTTCTTCTGCTTTGCATCACCCTTGCTCTGCTTTTCCCCGGGCAAGCCTCCGCCCACGCTGTGCTGCTTGGCAGTTCACCCGAACCGAACCAGCAACTCGACGATAGCCCGGGCGAAATCCGACTCTGGTTCAACGAAGATGTGAACCTGGCGGGCGAAGCCGTCCGCCTGCTCGACGCACTTGGTAGCCCTGTCCGCCTCGAAGATGTGGGGTACGGAGAGAACGCGACCGTCATTCGCGCCAGCATTCCCGGTGCCCTGCCCGACGGCAGCTACGTGGTTGTCTGGGCCGCGATTTCCGCCGACGGCCACACGATCCGGGGTAGCTTCATCTTCTCGGTCGGGGAGCCAGCCGACGCGACGCTTGTTCCGCCCGATACTTCCAACCCCCGCTGGGTCGAGACGCTAGCGTCCGGGCTTCGCTCCCTCGCATATGGCGTGGCCCTGGCGCTCATTGGCTCCGTGGCGTTCCTGGCCCGGCCGTCGCGTCGCGAAAGTCTCGCTCGTCTCCAGCGTCCCCTTCGTATTGGTTCGGCGGTCCTTCTCGTATTGGCGATCGCGGTCCTTGCCGCCGAAGGTCTGGTTGCGAACGGCGGAAAGCCCGGCGAACTGTTCGACAGCTCCACGCTTTGCGCGCTCCGCGATGGCCGCCACCTCGCAGCTGCCGCCATCGTCGTTTTTGGCGCGGTTCTCGCCTACGCAAGCGTGGTTGCGTTGGGGCGCCACTCCTCGCTTGGAAAGCCTGTCGCACTCCTGGCCGGGTTTGTTATGGCGTCGGGATTCGCCTGGAGCGGGCATTCGGCGGCGGGTTCCAACATGTGGTTGGGCATTTCGGCGAACACGATCCATATGGCCAGCGCCGGCCTTTGGGCGGGCGCTCTCCTGGTACTCGCCGTCGAAGGTCGTGGTTCGGCTGATGCTGACTACCGGGCGATGCTGGCCCGGTCCTTTTCTCATGTCGCAACGGTCGCTTTTCCGGTTGCGATTCTCAGCGGGGTGTATCTCTCCTGGCGCATCCTCCCCGGGCTCGCCGAACTGACGGACACGACCTACGGGCGCCTCCTGCTGGCCAAGATCGCGCTCGTCGCAGTGGTCGCCGCCATCGCGATCGTGAATCGCCAGCACATGCTGGCACGGCTCTCCCGCAACTCCGGCGACGGCACGGCGTTTCGCCGGCTTGTCGTTGTTGAACTAGGCTTCGTGGCTGCGATCGCGATAGTCACAGGCTCGCTCACCGGCCAGCCGCCTACCCCCGGGATGAACACCCCAATCCCTACCGAGTTGCCGGCGCCCGCACCAGTTTTCGTGGATACGGTGGTCGGCCCCTACCACGCCATCGCTGAGATTTCGCCCGGCCGGCAGGGAAGGAACGACATCGAGTTGCAGTTGCATATTCTTGGCGACAGCGTTGAGGGCCCGCCCCTGGAAGTTGAGATGATTTTCACGCACCCGGAAACAGGCACCGGGCCCTTCCGCGTCGAATTCGCACCGGATAGTGGAGGCACCTACCGGGCTTGGCAGCTCTTCCCGCTCGCCGGTACGTGGACGACGACCTTCGCGATACGCGTGAGCGAGTTCGACCAGCAGCGAGTGACGTTTGAAATCGTCATTCGTTAGAACCCCGGGTGGTAGCAAACGCGCGCCGTCCGCCCGGTCAGCCCTACAATCACCGCCAGATGCCTGACAAAGTCTTCGCCGACGCTCGCCTCGCACAGGTGTACGACGCCTTCCACCCGGATCGCCGTGACCTGGACGCCTACGCCTCCATGGTCGCCGAGTTCGGCGCTCGCTCGGTGTTGGACGTAGGCTGTGGCACTGGCACCTTCGCCTGCATGCTCGCGGAGCGTGGCGTCAGGGTGACCGGCCTTGACCCCGCGCTGGCCTCGCTCGATGTGGCGCGCGCCAAGCCGAACGCTGGACTCGTGGACTGGGTGCATGGCGACATCAGGGCCTTGCCGCCACTGTCGGTCGACATGGCCTTCATGACGGGCAACGTTGCCCAGGTGTTCCTCGAAGACAGCGATTGGGCTGCCGTGCTGGAAGGCGCCTTCGCGGCACTCCGCCCCGGCGGGCGGCTCGTCTTCGAAACGCGCGACCCTTCCCGCAAGGCATGGGAAGCATGGACACCGGAGAAAACGCGCACCCGGCTGGACATCCCCGGCGTCGGCCTCGTCGAACAGTGGTACGACATCGTCGAAGCGAAGGGCGATATTGTGACGTTCACTTCGACGTTCAAGTTTGCGAGCGACGGCGCCACCATCGAGTCATCCTCGACGCTGCGTTTTCGCTCGCGGGCGGAAATCGAAGCGTCGCTCGAATCGGGCTTTCATCTCGACGAAGTACGCGACGCGCCCGACCGGCCCGGGCTGGAGTTCGTGTTTGTTGCCCGGCGGGCGGACTGATGCGCAGGCTTCGCATCGCCGCAGTTCGCGTTGTCCACAGGCTCCGGATGCTCGTCGACCGCCGCATTACGCTCGGCGTTCGCGTGATACCGCTGCACGAAGATAGGGTCGTCCTCGTGCGCCACACCTACATGCCCGGCTGGTACTTCCCCGGTGGCGGACTGAAGCGAGGCGAAACGCTCGAAACCGCCGCCCGTCGTGAAGCACTCGAAGAGGCCGGGCTGACGCTCGGTGAGCTTGAGTTCGTCGGCATCTACAGCAACTTCGGGCGCTACAAGAGCGACCATGTCGCGCTCTTCCGCGGCGAGGTCGAATCGATGACGGGCCAGTTCGACCACGAGATCGCCGAGGTCGGCGTCTTCCCGCTGGAGGCGCTCCCTCCCGGCTGTCACCCCGCCACGGTGCGCCGTGTTTGCGAACACCTGGAAGGCACGGCCGAACCAACGGGCAGGTGGTAGCAGCCGGAAGCCGTATCATCGGCGAATGTCCCTCCCGGAAGCCTCGCCACCGTCTGAGTCAGCGCCAGTCCATTCCGAGCGCTTCCTCCTGGAATGCCTGCGCCCCTGGGGGATTGAGCCAGTTTCGCCTCCCCGGCCCGTGGACGGCTCCGCGCTGAACTACAACTACCGGGTGGAGGCCGCAGGCGGCGCCTACTTCCTGCGCATCCACAAACGCAGCCGCACTCGCGAACAGCTCGAGACCGAGCACGCGGTCATCGCCTGGGCCAGCGAGCACGGCATCCCCGTGAATCCAGCCATCCCCTCGTCGGATGGCCGCACGCTGCGGTCGAACGGCGGAAGCATGGTTGCCGTGTTTCCCTGGGTGGAAGCGTCGACCCTCCACCGAAGCTCCCTCGACGAATCCGGGGCACGCTTGCTTGGCGAAACACTTGGCAGTTTGCAGACGAAGCTGCGACCGATGGACATCCCGCTTCGCAAAACCAACGGCGAACTCGTGTGGGACACCGATGCCTCCATCGGCGCACTCAGCCGTGTCGACGACCTGATCCGCTACTACCCGGCGCCGGGCGAGGAGCGGCTGCGCATCCAGGAGGCCATCCGCTTCCAGATGGAGCTGCTCGAATCGCAGGAACCGCGGCCGTCTTCGGATTTCGAGTACCTCGTGCGGCAGCCGTGTCATTCCGACTTTCACGAACGCAACGTGCTCGTGCTCGACGCCCAGGTCGTGGCGGTGGTCGATTGGGAACGCGTGAGCCTCACGCCGCCAGTGTTCGAACTGATGCGTGCGCTTACCTTCTGCTGGTCGCTGGACGACCCGTCGCTCTCCGCGTTCGTCGCTGGCTACGCCTCGCAGACCGCGATCGATGCCTCGTCCGTCGCGGCGTCCGTCGAGATGTGGTGGCAGCAAATGCTCCACAACTCGTGGGTCTACACCGAGTCCTTCATTCGCGGCGACCACCGCGTCGACCGCTTTTTCGCGGAGACCGACCGCAACGTGCGCCGCTTCGCCGACCCGGCGTTCCGCGAGGGGATCGCCAGCCGCATCAGCAGCTTCGCGGGCTGAGCGAGCGGCTATACTTGTGACATGACCGCCAAAGTCGCACTCACAATTGAAGAGTTCCTCGCGCTGCCCGAGACGGAGCCGGCTTCCGAGTACATTGATGGGGAGGTCGTCCAGAAAGTGGCCCCTAGCTGGTATCACGCATCACTCGTCCGAGAACTTGTCCGTATCGTTGGCAACTACCTCGACGCGAACCCTGCCGAGGGGCGCGTGGTCACCGAACTCCGGCACGCTTTTCGCGGGTCCGCTCCGCGCGTGTACGTGCCGGATGTCGGCGTGCTTCGGGTTCGAAATGTCCCGCGTGACCGGAAACAGCGCTCCCGCGGCCCGGTGGAAGTTCCGCCGGACTTTGCTATCGAAGTACTTTCCCCGGGTGACTACCCGGGTCGCGTGCTGGAGAAGGCAGACTTCTACATGCGGACAGGCACTGAACTTCTCTGGATCGTCGACCCCGAACTGGAGTCCGTCACGGTGTACAGGCCCGGCGAAGCGCCTGCGGTTCACCGCGCGCCACACAGTCTCGATGCGGCGCCCGTTCTTCCCGGATTTGCGATTGACCTGGCGCAGCTCTTCGCGGTTCTGCGGCAGGACGAAGACCCGGAGTAGTCGTCCTCTTCCGCCTTCGGCCCCGGCGCGTCACCCTTAAGTCATGCAACTTGGGATCATCGGGCTCGCCCGCTCCGGCAAAACGACCATCTTCAACGCGGTGACGCGCGGCACCGCCGCCGTTGGCACCTACAGTTCCAGTTCCCAGCCGAACGTGGGCGTCGTGAACGTCCCCGACGAGCGCGTCGACCGCCTCACCGAGTTGTATAAGCCGAAGAAGGTCACCTACGCCACCATCCAGTACGTCGACTTTCCCGCCGCTGGGGAGTCCTTCGGCAAGGGCGAAGGCCCGGCCGGCAAGTTCATCAACGAACTCGGTCGCATGGACGCCCTCATCCACGTTGTCCGCAAATTCGACGACGACTCCGTGCCGCACCCCGAAGTCAGCATCGACCCGGACCGCGACATCGTCACGATGGACCTGGAGCTTGCTTTCGCCGACCTCGCGATCATCGAAAAACGCCTCCAGCGTCTCGACACCGAAATGCGGTCGGCCAAGGCGGGTGAGCGCGACAGCATGACCCGCCTCCGCGAACTGCTCACGCGTATGAAGGGCGAACTCGAATCCGAAGTTCCCATTCGCGCGCAGTCGATTTCCGAAGACGAATGGAAGCTGCTCGAAGGGTCGCAGTTTCTCACGGGCCGTCCGATGCTCGTGCTCATCAACATTGGCGATGAAGACCTCCCCAACCGCGCCGCCATCGAAGCCGAATTG
>CAZDZP010000016.1:17547-17862 GCA_964509855.1 uncultured Anaerolineaceae bacterium
GCGCGAACGCCACAAGGGCCCCGAGCGAGACCTGGCAGTCTTCTCTGGCAGGTTCGAAATGGAACTCAACGAACTGGATGAAGAAGAAGCGGAGGAATTCCGCTCGTCTGCTGGCGTCACGGAAAGCGGCATGGCCGGCGCCATTCGCCTCAGCTATGCCCTCCTCGGACTGATCAGTTTCCTCACCTCCGGCCCCGATGAGTGCCGCGCATGGACCGTTCGCAAAGGCGCGAACGCCCCGGAAGCCGCCGGCAAAATCCATAGCGACCTGCAGCGCGGCTTCATCCGCGCCGAAGTTATGCGCTTCGAAGACCT
>CAZDZP010000017.1:0-17521 GCA_964509855.1 uncultured Anaerolineaceae bacterium
TCTTCCTGTTCCAGGCGGCCGCGCTCCATCAGGAACTGCTGTGGGTGGTCTCGCTCGGCGTTCTCGGTTCGTTTATCAGCCTCTACTACTACCTCATGGTCATCCGCCAGATGTACTTGCTGGACCCGTTGGAGGAAACCAAGCGCGTTGCGATCTCGCCCGTGCTCTGGGGACTTGGTGTGGCGCTTATGGTGGCAGTTATCGCGATTGGCACCTACCCGGCGCCGCTCTTCGAAGCCGCCGACGCCGCGGTGGAGCCGCTCTTCCAGCTCGGCGCAAGCAACCCGTAGGTTTCTAGCCCCGTCGCTGGCCCCAGAGTAGCGATGCCTCGTTGCAGGGTGTTCACCCATTGTTCAAATCCATGCACGAATCTTGGCGCAGAGCTAGTGCATTCTGAGTTCGCACGGTGCTAAGATTCGTTTGTCAGCTGAGCTCCCCCATCTGGGGGAGACGGGGGAACCATTTCCAGGGGTGTATTGCCGCAAAGGCATAGGCGACCTCCATCGCCGAACCCGTCAGCTAACCCCGTAAGCGTTTGGGGGAGACGGCGTCCAAACCCACCGTCTCTCAGTCCTACATCTTTTCCTCGCCGCCCGGCGTGGGAGAGACGATGTGTCTGAAGGAGCGTACGTGGTCGCCGAGGTCACACAACCAATTCCGCCCTTTGTCCGGAACCTGTACTACAGCTGCAAGCTGACCGGCCAGACCGCGCAGAACTTGCTCCTGGCATGCCTTTTTGTGGTGGCCGGCACCAGTTCCGCCGCCGCCATCGACCTGAGCAGCCTGTTCATTGCGATTCTCATCCCGGCAGTCCTCCTCGGTCCCGTCGGCGGCGCCGTTGTGGACCGTATTGGCCCGAGCCGTGGTTACGCCATCGGCGCTGTCTTGCGTTTTCTCCCGGCCATTGCCTGCGCGCTGTTTCTAGAAAGCGCGACTTGGGCATGGGTAATCGCCTTCGCGTACTCCGCTGGTTCGCAGATATTCACCCCTTCCGAACTCGCGCTCGTTCGACATATTCAGCGGAATTCCCCCGGGGCAGTGCACTCATGGCTGCAGGGGTTGGTCTACGGGGGCCAGGCGCTTGGCATGCTGGTGTTCGCACCGCTTCTGTACCTGGTCGGCGGTTTCGAAGCGATGCGCATCGGCGCCGCCGTGGGCATGGGTTTGCTCGTTATCGTCTGTTTCGTGTTTGCCTTCCAGATGCGCGGCACTCCAGCAGCCAGGGTCCAGGAGGAAGTCCAGCCTTTCAGCTTCCGCCAGACAGCACGGTTCTTCGCCGCAAGCTACGACGCCTCCTATTCGGTCGCTCTCCTGGCCATGAAGACCCTGGTCTCGCGCGCGGTCATGGTCGCGCTGCCGCTCTACCTCACGCACGACATCGGCATGGGCCGCGACATGCTCATCTTCCTCGTCGCGCCGGGGGTGCTCGGTGTGGTTGTGGCGTTGCTGTGGAGCGCGAAGTTTGTGAACGTTATCTCGGCGCGCGACGTGATGCGCGTCTCCCTGCTGGGCATGCTGGTTGCCGTGTTCGCTCTCGCCGCGCTGGATTACGGGGTGTCGGCCTTCGCTCGCTATAGCCAGGTGCCGCCGGTCGTGCGCCTGGAGGCGTACATGAACACGACGTTGGTGGTGGCGCTGCCGGTCGCGTTCTTGCTCGGCATCGTGCTCACGACGTCGCTCATCGCGGCCCGCGTGATACTTACCGAAACCGCGCCGCGGGGCCAACAGGCTCGTGTGTTCGCCGTGCAGGAGAGTTTTTCCGAGCTCTTCGTGGTGCTGCCGCTGTTGGCCGCCGGCATCGGAACGCAAATGGCCGGGGCGCGGCCGACGCTCGCAGTCATTGGCGTGGTGATTGGACTGACGATGTTCGCCTTCGAAATCGTCCGCTACCGCAGCCGCGTCGGCCCGGTTCCGGTTCCCGTGGACCCGGCGCTCCTCGCACCATCCAACAATCCGACGACTGCCTGACCTGGCCGCGCGGTGCCGTCGACGAGCTGGGCGTTCAGTTCAGGCGGTAGGGTTGGTCCGGGCCAGCGTCGTCCCCGTCTTCATCGTCGTCGACATCCGAATCGCTGTAGGTGCCAGCAGGCGAACCGCGCCACACGCTCACGATGAAATCTTCGCGGTACGGGTCGGCAGACATCACGAGCCGCTCGTCCAATTCTTCGATGAGTGCCTGGATGCGGCCCTCGTCAGCGTCGGCCGTGGTGCAAAGCGTGGCGTAGGCGTTCGAGCCCTGGTAGTGGAGGTCGACGCGGCCGATGATGCTGCCGTCTTCCCAGATGGTGAACCCCTCGGAATGGGGGGTTCGGTATTCGCGTTCGAAGTTGATCAAAGGGGGCGCACCTGTCCGTTTCCGTATGCAAGCCATTTGTAGCTTGTGAGTTCGCGAAGCCCCATCGGCCCGCGAGCGTGTGTCTTTTGCGTTGAGATGCCAACTTCCGCGCCGAGTCCAAACTGCGCGCCATCGGTGAATTGCGTGCTGGCGTTCCAGTAGACGGCCGCTGAGTCGACCTCGTCCAGGAACTGGTTCCCGGCGGTGTAGTCGCCAGTAATGATGGCCTCGCTGTGGTGGCTGCTGTGCTGCTCGATATGCGCGAGCGCCTCGTCGATGGAGGCGACGACCTTCACCCCGGCGCGCAGTGCGAGGTGCTCTTCGTCCCAGTCGCCGGGGCCGGCCGGGCGCGATTCAAGCCCCGCAATATCGGAGACGGCCGAGTTCACATCCTCGTCGCCAAGCAACTCCACCCGCCCTGCCCAGAGTTCGCCGAGCCGC
This sequence comes from uncultured Anaerolineaceae bacterium, assembly GCA_964509855.1. Taxonomy (GTDB): domain Bacteria; phylum Chloroflexota; class Dehalococcoidia; order Tepidiformales; family Tepidiformaceae; genus CAZDZP01. The sequence continues at coordinate 2,777 of CAZDZP010000017.1, forward strand.
GGAAGAAACGTCGGCGCGATGTCCCGGTGCACCAGGAGCGTGTCGACGGCGTTGCAGATGCTATAACGCCGGGTTTTCGCGTTGTCGACAACGGCCAGGGCCATTTCGATGTTGGCGGCCCGGTCGACATAGATGTGAACGACGGCGGCACCATGGGCGACCACTGGCATGGTGGCGTTTTGGCGCACATGCGCAATCAGCGTTTCGCTGCCGCGGGGAACGATCATGTCAATCACGTCGTCCATCTTCAGCAATTCGTCCACGTGGGCACGGTCGGGGTCGCTCACCACCTGCACGGCGTCGCCCGGCACGCCGGTTTCGGCGAGGGCGCGCTGGATCAGCTCGCCAAGAGCGCGATTGCTGTGCTGCGCTTCCTTGCCCCCGCGAAGCACGCTGGCGTTGCCGCTCTTGAGGCATAGCGCCGCGATGTCGACGGTCACGTTGGGACGGGATTCGTAGATGCAGGCGACGACGCCGAGCGGGACGCGGCGTTTCATGAGCCGTATGCCGTTGGGTAGCGTCTTCCCATCAAGGATTTCGCCGACCGGGTCGGGCAGAGCGGCCACGTCGCGAGTGTCGGCGCCAATCTGGCGCAGCCTGTCGCCGTTGAGCGCCAGACGTTCGAGGAAGTACGCGTCGAGATTGTTCGCCTCGCCGGCTTCGAGATCGAGCGCGTTCGCTGCGAGCACCGATTCCTGTTCCGTTTCGAGCAATTCGGCGAGGCGCAAGAGCGCGGCGTTGCGGGCACTGGTCGAGAGCCGCCCCAGCGCGCGGGAAGCGTTCCGGGCCAGCGTGGCGCGTTCGCGGATGTACGAGGTTGTGGCTGCAGTCATGGGGAAAGTGTAGCGCCTTCCCGCCTTCCTGAGACTCCCCTCGGCTACGCCGCCTTGTCCTGCGCCTTCGACCAGTGACGCAGCATTTCCAGCAGTGGCTCGGGCTTGATGGGCTTGCTGAGGTAGTCGTCCATCCCCGCCGCGATACAGCGTTCGCGGTCGCCGCTCATAGCGTTGGCCGTGAGCGCGATTATGGGGACGTGGATGCCGGACTGCTTTTCCCATTCGCGGATGGCGTCCGTTGCCTCGAAGCCATCCATCTCAGGCATCTGGCAGTCCATGAGCACGACGTCGTAGCGTTCTCGTTGGATCGCTTCGACGGCTTCGCGCCCGTTTTCTACGGTCTCCACGGCGCAGTCCCAGCGTTCCAGCATGCGCAGCGCCACTTTGCGGTTGATGGGGTTGTCTTCGGCCAACAGCACTCGGATGCCGAGCGAAGGCCGCTCGTCCGGCCGGGGTTGCGGGTTCACCGGTGCTTCCGTCGCCGTCGCTGCCTGTGGCGCGTTCGCGGCGTCCGCCCCGTTGAGGGCGCGTGCCACTGCACGGAGCAACTCCTGCTGGCGGATGGGCTTGGTGAGCGCGTCGACGAAGCCGCCCGGTTTCGCCTGTTCCGCGGCAAGCGGGCCAGCCGAAGTCAGGAGGATGACAGGCAAGTCTGCGGCCCCTTCTATGGCGTGCAGCAGGCGTGTTGTTTCCAACCCGTCGATTCCCGGCATGCGCAGGTCCATGATCACGCCTGAGGGCAGCGGGCCAGCGCGCAACAATGCCAGTGCTTCCTCGCCGCTGGTCGCCTCCACGACGGTGCAGCCGCCGAATTCGAGCTGCCCGCGCACGATCCGGCGGTTCGTCTCGTTATCGTCGACCACAAGGAGCGTCTTGTCATGAAGCCCCGTGGCCGCAGGAGCGCTCGCAATGGCCACGCCGGTTTCGAGGTCGAGGTGCACCGTAAACGTGCTGCCTACGCCGACCTGGCTGCGAATGCTGATACCGCCTCCCATCATGTCCACAATCTGGCGCGAGATGGTGAGCCCCAGCCCGGTGCCACCGTACTTGCGTGTGGAGCTGCCATCGGCCTGGGTGAAGCTCTCGAACACCGCCGCCTGGCGTTCCGGCGGGATGCCAATACCGGTGTCGCTCACATCAATATCGAGCGAAACGCTCCCCTCGCGCTCCGTGCCAACTGTTGCCCGCAGGCACACCTCGCCTTCTTCGGTGAACTTGAGCGCGTTGCCAGCCAGGTTGAGGAGCACTTGCCGCAGTTTGCCCGGGTCCCCCTTTAGCATGCGCGCGAACTCCGGCGGCTCGACTGCGACCGCGAACTCCACGCCCTTCTTGTGGGCGACCGGTGCCAAGAGTTCGGCGACGTCCTCCATTTCGGAACGAAGGTCGAAGTCCACAACGTCCAGCGTCATCTTCCCCGACTCGATTTTCGAGAAGTCCAGGATTTCGTTGATCACCCGGAGCAAGGCTTCCGCGCTCGTGCGAACGGTTTCCACGTAGTCGCGCTGTTCCTCGTCCAGGCTGGTGTCGAGCAGCAGCCCGGTCATGCCGATCACGCCGTTCATGGGAGTCCGGATCTCGTGGCTCATGTTCGCCAGGAATTCGGACTTCGCCTGGGCCGAAGCCTCGGCGCGCTGAGCCAGCTCGATGGCTTCGTTGGTTTTTTGTTCCAACCCCTGGTTGAGTTTGCGCAACGCCATTTCCATGCGCTTCTGGCCGGTGATGTCGCGTCCCACGGAATAGGCCATTCGCTCGTCATTGGTAGGCGAGATGTTCCAGGATATCCAGCGGATAGTCCCATCCCGGCTGACGACGCGCGCCTGCAGTTCACGAAGGGGCTTGCCCCACGTTTCGCGAATGCGGGCCAGCGTGGCCTCGCGGTCTGCCGGGTGCACGAACTGCACGAGCGATTTGCCGAGAATTTCCGCGGCGGAATAGCCAAGCATCTTTTCGTAGGCCGGGTTCACGCGTACGAAGTCGCCGCGCGCGTCCGTCGTCGCGAGCAAGTCGATGGACTCCATGAAGAGCCGGTCGCGCTCATCTTCCAGGTCTTTCGCGTCCTGGATGTCGCGCACCATCATGAGGAAGCCATCGGTGGAACGAGAGACGCGCAGTTCGTACCAGCGCATCTCGCCGGTCCAGTCGGCAAGCACCATCAGGTCGCCTGCGTTGCCTGTCTCGCGAACGTTTTCGATAAGGCGGCGAGCATCGTTGAGCGAGCGAGGGTCGAGGTACCCCCAGAAGTAGCGGCGCCGCGCGATCTGCGCCATGCGCTCCAGCCGGTGACCGGCCGGGCAGCGAGAGTCCAATACCAGTCCTTCGTCGTCGAGGCGGAGAAGTACGTCGGGGATAGCGGCAACGATGTCCTCGGAACGCTGCCGTTCAGCGTTCATGCCTTCCTCGGCCAGCTTGCGGTCACTCACGTCGCGCGCGAAGGACACGACGGCTGTCACACGGTCATCGCCATCCTTCAACGGGAAGAGCTGTCGTTCGATCCACTTCTTGCCACGTTCGACCGACCACACATTGCTTTCGTCGTCGAGGTCCATCTCGTATTCGGGTACCTCCACCACTTCGCCCGCGTAGGCGCGTTCGAAGTAAGCGCTGATGCCGTTCTTGACGGTGAAGGGGTCGTGCAGAATGTTCAGCTGCCCGACGCCATGCCACGTTGCTGGCATCCCCATGAGCTTGCGCTGTGCCTCGTTCATGCGGAGCGAAAAGCCGTTCTCGTCGAATACCTGCAGGGCGACGGGAGAGTTCTCAAAGATGGCATTCACGAAGCGTTCTTCGTTGCGAAGAGCATGTTCGATGTGCACGCGATCCGTGATGTCGCGAACCACAGCGAGAAACTGCTCGGGCTCGCCAGCGTCGCCGCGAACCATGCTGGCGTTTGCGCTCAGCCAGCGTTCTTCGCCGTCGATTTCGAGCGAGTACTCAACGGTTTCGACTTCGGAGCCGCTACGGAGGCGTTCGATGGCCTGTTCCACATCAGCCGCGCCAGCTGGGGAAAGCAATTGCTGGACGGACGCGCCGACGTATTCGAGCCGCGTGCGGTACTCGTCGCCGTTGGGTTGGGCCACTTCGACGATTTGACCTTCGCCATCGAGTACGAACACCGAGTCATGCATGGATTGGAAGAGGAGCCGTAGGCGGCGCTCTTGCCGCTTGACTTCTTGCTCGGCCCGAACCCGGTCGGTGATGTCGCGAACGACAGCGAGGAAGCGGGGGGATTCGCCTTCATCGCCCTGGACCTTGCTGGTCTTCGAGCTGTACCAGCGTTCTTCGCCATTTACGACTCGCGAATACTCTCTCGTCACGGACGGGGTTCCGCTTCGCAGCTTGTTTCCGATGTCGTCGATCACTGCGGCAGAGCCAGCGGGAAAGAGATCGCGGATGTTCCTTCCGACAAATGCGCTTTCAGGCAGGTAATTGTCAGCGCCAGCCGGTTGCGTGGCCTGGAGCACAGTCCCGTCGTTGTCGAAAAGGAGCACAGAATCCTGCATCGATTGGAAGAGGTGGCGAAGGCGGCGTTCGCTTTCGCGAAGTTCCTGTTCGGCGAGCACGCGGTCGGTTACGTCGCGAACGACGCCAAGGAACTGCATCGGCTGACCGTCGTCACCATGAACGACGCTCGCCTTGGCACTGAACCACCTCGAACTCCCGTTGATCGGCAGTTCGTATTCGAGAGTCTCGGCTTTGGATCCGGCGCGAAGCCTGTCGAGTACGGCCTCCATTTCAGCGGCGACGTTGGGTGGCATGACTTCGTGTAGGCGGCGGCCAAGGTAGCCCTCGCGGGACCGGTAGGCGTCTGCTTCGGATGGAAGGGAGACTTCGCGGATAACGCCCTCGGCATCGAGTACATACACGGAGTCCTGCATGGACTGGAAGAGGTGCCGAAGGCGCACTTCGCTTTCGCGGAGTGCAATGGCGCTCTCTTCCACCGCGCCGTGGGTGCTGGCTAGCCTGCGCTGCAATCCCCAGATGCCTGCGGCAAGCAGGATTGAGGCGAGTGCGATGAGCGCGGCGGCGAGTTTTGTGTCGCGCAGCCCACTGCCCGAGAAGGCGGGGCCGGGACTGTAGGCGATGCGCCATTCGTGCCCGGCGATGGGGACGGTGGTTGTCAGCGAGGCGCCTGCTTCGGTCGAGCGGCCGTCGCCTTCGGAAGTAAACAGTGTGGCCCGTTCGGCGGCGGGGTCGTCGTCGAAGACATCCACGGATACCCGGCCCCGCTCAAGCGAAGGGAGACCCGCAAAGAGATTGTTCGAGCGCACCGGTGCGAAGACCCAGGCGACCAGCTCTTGGCGTCGTTCCTCCATCGTCGCCGGGGAGGTTCCTCCGCGGTACACCGGCGCCACCAGCAGAACGCCGGTGGAGCGGCCCCAGTCCTGCATCAGTGCAACGGAGTGGGTGACGATGGGGAGTCCGGTGTCACGGGCGCGTTCGGTTGCCTCGCGGCGCCCTTCGCTCGGGGTGATGTCCATCCCTACCACCGGGGCGTTGATGTCCAGGGGTTCGAGGAGCGTGATGACGATGAGTTCATCGCCGGATAGGGTGGCGCCTCCGGCCTGCCATACCGTGAAGTTTGGGTGGGAGGTCTCACGCATCCGCGCTTCGAGCGCTGGGACTTCTTCCGAGGAAACTGGCAGCAGTACACCCAGTCCGACCATGCCGGGGTACCGGTTAGCGATTTCCAGGCGGTCGACATAGCTTTGCCATTCGTTGGCGGTCACATCTTGCGCCGTGCCGACGAACGCAGCGGCGGCGACCACGGCGTCTTCGTATTGGCCGAAGCGTTCGAGCAGTTCCTTTTCAACGCGGAGCGACTCGTGTTCGAGTTCGCGTTGGTTTTGTTCTCGTGTCGTGTTGTAGCCGTAGATGGCCACGCCGCACATGGCGGCAACGCCCACGGCGAGGACGCCGATGGCGACCCAGCCGTTCATCGCAGTGCGGCCAGCCACGCGACCCAGAAAGCCCCTGTCCATGCGAACCCCCGGGACACGAAGACAGTCCCACCATGTTTGTCGGCCATCTGCGGGCGCTTCGTTACCGCTTGGGAGCGAATCGGGTCCAGCGAGGGGTGCCGGGGAGGTGTGCTGCCCATCGGGCCCCACCCTCGCTAGTCGGCCGTATCTGGTACCCTACCGCCGGCACGGGGACCGCCATGGCCCCAAAGCCTGGATGCGCGAAATGCTTCTCTCCTTCGATATCGGCAACACGTCGATACACATTGGTCTGTTCGACGGCGACAAGGTGGTCGCCACGTGGCGCCTCGGTGTAGAAACCGAAAAGTTCCCCGACGAATACGGCGTGCTTTTCACAAATCTGCTCATGCTCAAGGGTTTCAAGCTGGATGACGTCACCGATGTGATCATCGCCTGCGACGTGCCGCCGCTGGTGCCGACTGTCACGCAAGTGGCGCGCGATTTCTTCAAGGTCGAGCCGTTGCTCGTGGGCCACGGCCTGCGCACCGGCGTCCGCATTCTCTACGAGAACCCCCGCGGTCTCGGTTCGGACCGAATCGTCGATGCGGTTGCAGCTATTCACCTCTACGGCCCGCCGGTTATCGTGGTGGACTTCGGCACGGGCACCGTCTTCGATGCCATCAATGCCGACGGTGACTATCTTGGAGGCGCCATTGCTCCCGGAATCGGCATCGCTAGTGAAGCACTCTTCCGCCGGGGCGCCATGCTTTCCCGGGTGACACTCGAAACGCCGCCACTGGCCATCGGACGCAACACCGTCAACGCTTTGCAGTCAGGCGTGCTCTTCGGCTTCGCGGGGCTTGTGGACGGCCTCGTCAACCGATTCAAAGACGAGCTTGGTTCGCCCGATGTCGAGGTGGTTGCCACGGGCGGCTGGGCCGTCCAGATAGCACCGCTCACGAAGACGATTAATGTTGTGAACCCAGACCTCACACTCACTGGCCTACGCCTGATCTACGAGATGAACCGTGACAACCGATAGCGACTTCCTGTGGATGGGTGGCGAGCCGATGCCCATTCGCCTACCGCTTTCCGGCAGGCATATCGCGCTGGGCGTCACCGGCAGCATCGCCGCCTACAAAGCCGCGGATCTTTGTAGCAAGCTGCGCCAGTCCGGGGCCACCGTAGAAGTGATCATGACTCGGGCTGCGACCGAATTCGTCACGCCGCTCACCTTCCAGTCGCTTTCCGGCAGGGACGTGGTCAGCGACATGTTCCGCGCTGCCGAACCTGAAGCACACGTCGAAGTCGCGCGTCGCGCGAGTGCTCTGGTGATTGCGCCAGCCACTGCCGACTGCATGGCGAACCTCGCCAGCGGCGCGACCCCCGACATCGTGAGCCTGACGGCCCTGGCGACGGCCGCGCCGGTGCTGGTGGCCCCCGCAATGGACAACCAGATGTGGGAGCACCCGGCTACGCAGGCTAACGTCGCCACCCTCCGCGAACGCGGCGTGACCATTGTTGGCCCGAACAGCGGCCGCCTCGCATCTGGCCGTACCGGTGCTGGCCGCCTTGCCGAACCGCTGGAAATTGTGGACGTGCTGCGGCAGGTGCTAGGCAAGATTGATGGCGACTTCGTTGGCCGCCATATCGTGGTCAGCGCCGGCCCAACACAGGAACCGCTCGACCCCGTGCGCTACCTCGGCAACCGCTCCACAGGGAAGATGGGCTTCGCCATTGCCGAAGCCGCCCGCGACCGAGGGGCGCGCGTGACGGTCGTGGCGGGGCCAATCTCGCTGCCGACACCCGGCGGCATCGAACGAATCAATGTTTCGACCGTTGCCCAAATGCTGGAGGCGCTCCAGGCAGCCACGGAAGATTCCGATGCCGTCATCATGTCGGCTGCCCCGGCCGACTTTCGCCCGGCCAACCCCGCGACCCAGAAAATGAAGAAGGAAGACGGCGCCGACCAGCTTCATGTGGAACTGGCAAAGAATCCCGATATCATCGCGACCCTCGCTGGCGGTGGTGTCCGTGTCGGCTTCGCGGCGGAAACACACGACCTTGAGAAATACGCGGTGGCCAAGCTTGCCGCCAAGCGGCTGGACATGATCGTCGCGAACGACGTGACGGCGGCCGGTAGCGGATTCGGCACGGAGACCAACGAGGTGACGATTTTCCACGCTGACAGCGACGACGCCGAGACTTTCCCGCTGCTTTCAAAGTACGAAGTGGGCCACGTCATCCTCGACCGAATCGCTATCCGGCTGGCGGGGAACTGAGCATGGTCGCCGCTATCCTCGTCGTCGGCTACGTGCTCGCGGTGCCACCGCTTTTCACCCTGCGTCGTGCGTGGCGTGAACGTTGGTGGTGGGCTTACGCCGCTGAAACAACTGGCGCCGCGCTCATCACGTTGGGGTGGGCACTGCAAGGTGGTCGAACAGGCACTGTGGTCGTAAACGGCGCATGGACGTTGATTTTCGCGATCGCGTTTCCCTTGTTGGCCGGCAAACCAAACCCGCTACGTCGCTCGGACTAGCGGTGTGGCGACTGCCAGGGGGTTCGGTCCGCAATGCCGCCTGGTACTTCGAACCTGGCGCGCAAACCCCACCTTCGATTTCCCGCCGCCCTACGACCGCTACGGCGCGGTGCTGGTGATCTTGGCAAAGGACCCGGCCAACGCCCGGCTTGTTGACGGCGTTGTGGTGCGTATCGGCCGCGGCGACGAGCCGGCGGAAATCGACGCGTGGGCGGCTGGGTTCGCTGCGCGTCGAAAGCTCAGCTGGCCGGTGTCGCACTGACGGCGGGCAGGTGGAGCACCTCGCGGCGGAGCCATTTGGCGACAAGGGCCGGTTGTTCGACCACGACCTGGTGATTGCCTTCCTCTTCGCCCTGGAAGCTCCACCCCGTCAGTTCAGCGAGTGCCTGTGCAGCTTCGAACGGTGCGGCCCGGTCGCCCCGGCCGTGCAGCAGGGCCACGCTGCCACCTTCTGCGGTCGCAAGGCCGTGTACTGCTCCGGGGAAGATGAGCTCCTCCAACGCGCCGCCGTGTGAACGCCCGGTGTGGGTGAAGAGCGCGCGGAAGTTCTCGTCCGGTTGGAGCGGATAACGGCGCTTCGCATAGGGGCGCCACGCCGGTTGCGTGTACCTGGCGACGAAGCAGGCGGCGTGCGAAACGCGGTGGTTGCGCAGGAACGTGGAGACCACCAGTCCCCGGCGTCCCAGGTATGCGAGAGCTTCGGTGCGGTCGCGATAGACCGGCAGACCGATGACGCCCACGCCGACAAAGATGTCCGGGTGCCGGGCGCGCAAACCCAGCGCCACGATGCCGCCCATGGAGTGCCCGACCACGTGTGTCGGCTGGAACCGCTCCACGAGCGGGGCGAGGTGGTTCAGGACGTCGTCTAGCACATACGTGCCGTTGGGGCGTTGCGCGGGGCCATAGCCGAGGAGGTTCGGAGCCACGAAGCGCGCTTCGCCTGCCATTTCCTGGCGCAGGCGATTCCACAGCACGTGGCCGCTCAACAGTCCGTGAAGCAGGAGCACCCGCGGCATGTGGGAGGCTCCGGGACTGGTCATTGCGGCGGCCTCGGGAGGAAGACGATGCCCGTGCAGCCGGGGCCGGTGTGTGCGCCAACGGCCGGACCGATCTCATACTGCATGACCTCGGTGGCGGCGGGCACGGCACGCACGCGCGCTTCGAGTTCGGCGGCGAGTCCGTCGGCCGCGCCGTTCGCAATGCCGACCCGGAAGGCGCTGCCGGGGTGAGCGGCGACGGCGGCTTCGAAGTGGCCCATCATCGCGTCCATCGCCTCGCCCACCGTGGCGGCGGACCCGATTGGCCTGATTCCCCCCGGCCCGAGCGCTAGAACGGGGACACCCGGCCCGGCATCGGCATCGGCATCCGCGCCAGCCGACATGCGTCCGCCAGCGCGGAGCAGTTCCGTGCCCTTCACGATGAACACGTTTCCGCAGCGCTCGCCGGCCTCGACCGCGCGCATGCTGGCTTCCGGGATGCCGGCGCCCTGTTCCAGTGCTTCGCAGGCTTCCCACGCGCATAGCCCTTCGATGAACGATGCCTGGAAGGTATCGACGACGGTCACGGGAACATCGACGAGGTCCGCTGCTATCCGGGCGCTGTTCACGGTCCCGCTCAGCGCGCTGCCAATGTGAATCGAAACGATGTTCTGCGCGCCGCGTTCTTTCGCCGCTTCGTAGGCCTCCACGAAGTCCCCGGGTGATGGCTGGCTCGTCGCGACCTGCGCCCCGGCGGCCAGTCGCGCGTAGAACGCTGGCGAGTCGATCGTTTCGAATTCCAGGTAATCTTCGCCGTCGATCGTGACGCTCAGGGGCACGCGAATGATGCCGTATCGCTCCCGGACCGTGGCCGGGAGGTAGGAAGCGGAGTCCACCACGACGGCGGTTCCGTTGATCACGCCGGGTCCCCGGTGACGAACCCGGCGGGCGCTGCTCCGCCTATCGCGTCGTTCGCCTGTTCCTGGTTGAGAACGTGGAAGCGCGCCGTCATGGCCACGCACACGCGGTCCTTCTCGTCGCGGATTTCGCCGCGCACCGAGAGGTCGTCGCCTTCGTGGACGGCAATCCATGCGTGGGCAGAGTGCGGTTTGCCGATGCGCACCATGCGCGGGAAGTCCGTTTCGGCCTTGAGCGTCACGGCCCAGCGCCGCGCAATCGCGATGGTTGCCCAGCTCATCGCCTCGTCGAGGATGGCCATGCAGAAACCACCGTGGGCGAAGTTGGGTGCGCCGGAATGGTGCGTCTCCGGGGTGAAGTCGGCGACGATTTGGCGGCGCTCCTCGTCAAGGTAGAAGGGGATGCCGAGCCCACGCTCGTTCTTCGGTTCGCACACGAAGCAGTTCGTGGGAAAGTCCCATCGTTCGTTGTCCAGGTGTACGCGCGCCATGCCCACTCCTTCGCGTTTGTGTCAGTCCTTCCTCTGATACTGGACGTTACGGCGCGCGATGCGCAACAGCGCTCCGGTGGACGGCATTCGCGTCCTTTCCGGCTATGATTCCGGTGGCACCCAAAGGAGTTCGAGTGAGCACTGCTTCGGCGCCACCACAGGTACCGGGACCAATCGCTGCCAGGCCCTCGCGTCTCGGAGTCGCCTTCGTGTCGTTGCGCATTCGAGACTTCCGGCTGCTGACGCTGTTCACGCTCGCGGTCGGCATTTCACAGTGGGGCCAGCAGGTTGGCATGGGCTGGCTGGTGTACACGGTCACGGGGTCGGCGGTGCAACTTGGCGCGGTGGCGACCACCGGCGGCGCGGTCGCGATTCTGCTGACGCCCGTCGGCGGCGTGATCGCGGACCGCTTTCCGCGCAAGAAGGTGTTGAACATCACGGCCACGCTCGGCGGAGTGCAGGCGCTCATCCTCTTCGGGCTCGTGGTGTTCGACGTGGTGCAGGTGTGGCACATCTACGCCTTCGCCGTCATCAACGCCTTCTTCCTCGCGGCGAACGGGCCGGCCATGCAGTCGCTCGTGTACGACATAACCACCGACGAAACGCTCCAGAACGCCGTCACCGTCAACGCTATGGCAATGAACCTCGCGCGGATAACCGGACCGCCGCTCGTGGGCGTACTCGCCGCCGTCAACGTGGCGCTGCCATTCCTGGTGGTGGGACTGACGCGACTGGCGGGACTGGTGATCGTGCTGGCGATGAGCGGCGTTTCGCGGCAGGCGGTGAGCGCCATCCGGAGCCGCAATCCGTTCGGGGACCTGGGGGACGGCCTGCGCTACGTCGTCACCGACCGGCTGCTCTTCGCGCTGCTGATGGCCGCGTTCCTGCCATCTGCGATTGCGTACCCGTACCTGACCTTCTTCCCGCAGTTCAGCGACGAGGTGCTGGGCACCGGCGCCTATGGCGTCGGCCTGATGCTCGCCACGACGGGGTTGGGGTCAATCGTCGGCCTCTTCCTGCTTTCCATGTTCGGGAGGATTCGTTACCGCGGCCGAGCGCTGCTGGTTGGCTACCTCGTTCAGCTCTGCATTCTCCTCGTCTTCAGCCGCATGACGTCCCTCCCGCTGGCGATGCTGTGCCTCGGCGTTGGCGGCATGTTCTTCGGCAACGCCATCGCGCTCAACCAGGCGCTCTTCCAGACCTACGTGCGCAACGAAATGCGCGGCCGAGCCATCGCTCTCTACCAGATGACCTTCAGCGTGATGGTGGTGACGTCGGTCTTCATGGGCTTCACGGTGAACCGGCTCGGCGTTGCCGATGCCTTCCTCGTCCACACGCTCGCCGCCATCGCCGCGATGGTGCTGCTTGCGGCCACCAGCCGCTCCATCTGGAGGGTGGAGTGAGCCGGAGGGCTAAGCCTTCCTGCCCACCACCCGGCTGAACCCGATGCTGCGTCCCCCGTCTGCCTCCACCAGCGCCATGTCGTCCGACCCCATTTTGATGTGGCCCGCTGCCTTGCAGGCCTCCAGCCAGTGCTTCCATTGTTCCCAGCCGTTGGGGACGAGGTCTGCGTGCTCGACCCGGACGGCGCCGCTGCGTTCCCAGTGGCGGCGCCACCATGCAGGGCTGTGGAAGCTCCAGAAGTCGTCCACCCACTGCGGTGCCAGATAGTCTGGGACTTCGTGGAAGTCCTGCTGTAGCCCGGGCACGACGATTCCGAGCGTGCCTCCCGGCTTGAGATAGCGCGCGATGTAGCCCGTGTAGAGGTCGTCCGTGCCGAAGTAGTGGAAGGCGTCCATGCTCACGATGGCGTCGAAGAATCCCTCGGCGAAGGGCAGGGTGTGCGCTTCCACGGAGATGGGGAACACGGACTCAGAGAGCCCGGCTTCGTCTATGCGGACGCGGTTGTCGGTGGGCTTAATCCAGAGGTCGGCCGCCCACACCTGCACGCCGAATTCCTTCGCGAGGAAGACGGAGCTCACCGCCTTGCCGCAGCCGAGGTCGAGCACGCGCATGCCGCGGCGCAGTTCCATTACCTGCGTGAGCGCCTCCGTCAGCCAGAGAACGTTCGGCCCCATCAGGTTTTCCAGCACCCATTCGGGGTCGTAGTTCCCTGAGCGGGGAAACTCGTCGCGGTGCAACAATTGGCGCAGGTCGATCGGTGGATTGGTCATCGATTCTCCTGGTTAGTCCAGCGCCTCGAGCCATTCGAGCGCGATCGAGTTGAGTTCGAGCGGGCGCTCGACGTGTGCGAAGTGCCCGGTCCCTTCCCATTCCACGACCTTCGATGCAGGGTGCTTGAGTTGCGTCCGCAGCCAGGCTGCTGCCGCTGGCGCAACGTGGAAACCGAGCAGGGGGATTTCGAGCGCCTGCAACAGCGGTCCCGACTCCGTTTGGTAGACGCGGCCGTGCTCGCCGCCGAGCGTACGCATCGTTTCGACCAGCATCGTGTCCGAGCTGCTGTAGACGCGGCGCAGGTGCCACGCCTTTAGCCATTCGGGCGAGGCTGGCGGGTAGAACGAGCCGGCAAAGAAGGCCGCGATCGTATCCTGCGGCGCACCTTCGGCCGCGGCGAGCAGCCCGCCGAAGACCGAGCGTGCCTGGTCCGGCGCCGAAAGCGCCCCGTCGACATCGATGATCGCGCGCACGAGTCCCGGCTGCTGTGTCGCCAGTTCCACTGCGACCGCGACGCCGAGTGAATGGCCCACCACGACTGCGTTGTTCGCCCCGGCGGCTTCGAGGACCGCAGCCGCGTCGGCCGCGTAGGCCTGGATGGAGTAGTCGCCGTCCGCGGCTTCGCTTGAGCGCCCGTGGCCCCGGTTGTCCATCACGAGGACGCGGTACTTCTGTTCGAAGCCCGGGATCTGGATGTGCCAGTCGTTGCCGTCGCAGGTCCAGCCGTGGATGAACAGCGCGGGCGGGCCGTCGCCGCTTTCGCTGTAGTAGAGCCGGGTCCCGTCGCGTTCGATGTAAGGCATTGCTAGCGTCCCTTGTATTGCGGCTTGCGCTTTTCCACGAAGGAACGGGCCGATTCGAGCGAGTCTTCCTTCGCGCTGCGGGTGATGGCGATGGAGCGGATTTCGTAACGCAGCTGCCGTTCGAATTCCGAATCGAGGCTGTGCTGGATCGCGCGCTTCGACATCTGCGCGGCCAGTGGCGGGTGGTCGGCGATGGTGCGTGCCAGCGCCTTGGCTTCGGTCATCAGGTCGGCCGAGGGCACGAGCCGCTGCAGCAGGCCGAGGCGCTGCGCCTCCTCGGCGTCGACGGCGCGGCTGGTGAGGATGAGGTCCAGCGCGTTACCGCTGCCGATGATGCGTGGGAGGAAGTAGGTCATGCCCGCGTCGGGCGAAAGCGAGCGTTCGATGAAAACGGTCTTGAAGCGCGTCAGTTCGGAACCGATGCGAATGTCGCATGCCAGCGAGAGCGACATGCCCGCGCCCGCGGCGACGCCGTTCACGGCAGCGATGGTGGGCTTGTCGATCTGGTAGACGGCGATCGCCTGTTTACCCACCCAGCTGTACTCGTCCTTCATTTCGTCCCAGCTGGGCAGCTTCTCTTCAGGCGGTGCGCCGGTCACCTGCGCTCCCGAGCAGAAGCCCCGGCCCGCGCCGGTGAAAATAACGACACGCACCGAATCGTCGCTCTTCAGCTTCGCGCAGGCGTCCAGCATTTCCTGTCGAAGCTGCGCGTTGAGCGAATTCAGTGTCTCCGGCCGGTTCAAGGTGATGGTTGCGATGTCGTCGTCTTGCTCGAGGAGCAGCAGTTCGTAGCTCAAGATTCCCTCCGCGCGTTTCAAGTGCCCGTAGTCAACCGGTTTAGGGACGTGCTGTCCATACTGCCTCTACCCCTGTTCGCCCTATACTTGCGGTGTCTATGGCAAGCGAACACCTCATCCGCAAAACCCAGGCCGACAACATCCTCGAGCGCGCCGCCCTGCAGATTGAACCGCTGCTGAAGGAGGCCTGCGCCGGGCTCCGGCCATTTCCGCCCTTCCCGAACGCGTTGTTCACGCACGCCATCGAAATCGAAGTCGACTCCAGCCCCGTGGACGACTACGGCTGCATCG
>CAZDZP010000018.1:0-438 GCA_964509855.1 uncultured Anaerolineaceae bacterium
CGGAATACGAAGGGGAGCATGCCGAGTGGGTCGACGGCGAGGTGCAGCTGATGAGTCCGGTATCGTCTGAACATCAACGTGTCGGTGGTTTCCTGTTCACGCTCCTGCAGATGTTCTTGCAGGAACGTGGGCTTGGCGAAATCTTCTACGAGAAGTTCCAAATGAAGACGGGTGCATCGCTGCCCGGACGCGAACCGGACATCGCCGTGGTGCTCACCGAGAACGCTTCCCGCGTTCAGGCGACCTATCTCGACGGGCCCGCCGACATCGCCGTTGAGGTGGTGAGCAACGAGAGCCGATCCCGGGACCGCGGCGAGAAGTTCTACGAGTACGAGGAAGGCGGCGTGCGCGAATACTGGCTCATCGACCCCGAGCGGGAGATGGCCGAGTTCTACGTTCGCAACGAGAACGGGATCTTCGAAACGGCGACGCTTGAGG
>CAZDZP010000018.1:448-17490 GCA_964509855.1 uncultured Anaerolineaceae bacterium
ATGGGGTGTTCCACAGCGCGGTGCTAGAAGGCTTTTGGGTGCGGGTGGCGTGCTTGTGGGAGCGACCGCCGCTAAAAGTGGCGCTGGCTGAGCTGGGACTGCGGTAGGTTGCCGGGCGTTGTTCGTGGCGTGTAAGGCAGGGCCAACGCTCTTGGACGGGCGGGGTTTGCGCGGTTGCGTGAACGGGACGTAGGGTTCGGACACATTCCCTTTTGAGACTTGGAGCCGCCGATGAAAGCGATTGTTGTGAACAGCGCCGAGGGTAAGGGCACGCTGGAATACCGGGAGGTGCCCGACCCGGTCGTTGGCCCTGAGGACCTGCTGATTGAAGTGAAGGCGACGGCGCTGAACCGTGGTGACATCCTGCAGCGCATGGGCGGGTACCCGCAGCCGGGGCCGAAGCCGGAGTTCGAAATCCCGGGGCTGGAGCTGGCTGGCGAGGTGGTTGGTGTTGGAAACCGCGTGGAGGGCTTCGCGGTTGGCGACCGTGTCATGGCGTTGGTCGCTGGTGGCGGCTACGCGTCCATGGCAGTGGTGCACTTCCGGCACGCCGCGCTCGTACCCAAGGGGCTTTCGTGGGAGGAGGCGGGGGCGACTCCCGAGGTGTTCATCACGGCGCACGACGCGCTGCGGCAGTGCGGGCTGGAATCGGGGGAATCGGTGCTGATCCACGCTGCGGGTTCGGGCGTTGGGATCGCGGCCATTCAGATCGCGAAGGTGGTTGGCGCGCAGCCCGTGATCGGCACGGCGAGCAGCGCAGACAAGCTGGAGCGAGCGCGCGAACTGGGGCTGGATATCGGCATCAACTACAACGATCAGGACTTCGCCGAAGTGATCGCGGAGACAACTGGCGGCCGAGGGGTGGACGTAGTGCTCGACGTGATCGGTGCGGACTACTGGGACCGGAACATCGCAAGCCTGGCAACGAAGGGGCGGCTGGTGTTGGTGGGCATGATGGGCGGCGCAACGGTGAACGCGAATCTCGGGTTACTGCTGAGAAAACGCCTGCAGGTGCGAGGGACGGTGCTTCGCAGCCGTTCGCACGAGGAGAAGGGTGCGGCGGTGCAAGCGTTTACGAAGATAGTGCTGCCGCACGTTGGCAGCGGTCGAATGAAGGTGGTCGTGGACCGCACCTTCCCGCTAGCGGAGGCCATGGCGGCGCAGGATTACATGTCTTCGAACGCGAACTTTGGGAAGATCGTGCTCGTGCCGTAGTTGGTTAGGGCGACGGGTTCGCGCCCTGATCAATGAACTTGCGAGGCTTCGGCACTCGCCATTCGAGTACGTGACAGTGCAGAATCGGCGGCTATCCACACGAGGGTACCGTTGTGAGCCTGTTCGAGTTCCTATTTTTCGTCTATCTCATCGCGGCGATGACCTGGTACGGCGGCGCGTTGACCGGAGTGCTACTGGGCGGGCAGATTCGCCGGAGCGGAGATGTCCGGGCCTTCGCACGTTTCTGCGCTGCCTTCGCCCAGGTTGCCGGGCCGCTCTTCGGCGGGGCAGCACTGATCGTTTTGGTGACGGGCGCCTGGATGGTGGCCCTGGACGGGGGCCCGGCTTTCTCGGACCCATGGGTGATGATTGTGCTTGGCGGGTGGCTCGTCGCGATGGTCCTTGGCGCAACAGCCGTGGGACTCAGCTGGACGAAGGTGGCCAAGACCCTTGAGGAACCCGGAGCCACGCTCGAGGAAACACAGTCACTCATTACGCGCGCCGTCGCGTTTAGCTGGGTGGACCTTGCGATTCGAACGGCAGTGGTGTTCGTAATGGTGTGGCAACCGGGCTAGTCCCCGGGTCGGGGTATGCCGCCAGCGGGGCGCGACCGTCGTAAGCCCCGCTACTCCATCTCCAGGGTGACTTCGCTGTTGGCATGGATCCAGTAGACCTGGAGCGGGAGCAGGCCGCCGAGGGAGTTGAGGAAACGGGAGCGATCAGGGACAAAGGAGCTCCACGTGGCCGTGGTGTTGTCGTAGCGGTACACGACATCGTAACTGCCGGCGATGTCTGCGAGGGCGTCGCCCACTGACTTCGCCGAGCCGGTGTAGACGAAGTTGTTCCACCCCGGCTGCAGGCTGATGGTGCGCGGACCGGGCTCTGGATTGACGGAGGCGGTGTTCGCCGCGCCGTTGGTTTGCACCCAGTAGGCATCGAAGGTGTCGATTTCTGCGAGGGTCTGCACGAAGTCGGGGGCGCCGCGAATGTGGCGATCGAATACGTCCAGGAGGGGAGACCAACGAAGGACAGAGCTCCAGCCGGGCGGCAGGTAGGACAGGGCGGTCTCAATTGTCCCGGGCTCTTCGAGGTGAGCGACATTGCTCCACCCGTTGCCAAGCGTCTGCACGACAAGGGCACCGGGGGCCGGCGAAATGAGGGTAGCCTCCCGGCCCGTGTAGACCAGTTCGTTGGGGGCGCCGGGCCAGGCCAGCTCGGCATTGGAGGGCGCACCATCGACGAAGAGACGAACGACGGCGCCGGGCCGGCCGCAATCCGGCGTGACGGATTCGGGGGCTACGAGCAGTTCGAAGCGTGACGCGGCGCCGAAGCTGATCGTTTGCGTGATGCCGCAGCGGCGATTGCCAACTCGCGCTTCGACCGTGACGCCGGGGGGAACCGAGACCCAGTCACGCATGGCGAAACCGGTGATGAGCATTGGGACGCGTTCGACTGCCCCGCGAAGATTGATGATGCCGGACCCAGCCCAGTTCCCGCCGTGCGGAGCCGGCGGCGCGGGCGTGGCTCCTTCGCGAGCGAGCTGAATGTAGGTCTCAAGCGGGAGGCGTGAGTTGCGCGACTTCATGAGCGCGAACATGCCGGTCACAAGCGGGGCGGAGAAGCTCGTCCCTTCGAAAGCCTTGCCATAGGGAATGGTGATGCCGAGGTCGGTGCGGATGGTGCTGGTGATGTCGTTCCCGGGGGCGGCGAAGTCTACCGCGGGGCCGTAGCTGGAATAGCCCGCCCATTTGTGATCGTTGCGCCAATCGGAGGCGCCAACGGCAACGATGTTGGAGAACTGCTGGTAGGCAGCGGGGAAGCCCACGCCGGGATTACTCGTGCCGCCGGTGTTGCCGGTGGCCGCGACGATGATGATCCCGGCCGCTTCGGCGGCGGCGATGGCGGCGCGAAGGTCAGCCTGGTCGGCGAGGGGGTCACCGGGCGAGCTGGCCAGGCTGAGATTGATGATGTCGGCGCCCATGAGACGGGCGTACTGGATACCGCGAGCCACGTCTGACATCTGGCCGCCGGGTGCCCCGCCGGTGGGGTCACCGCAGTCCAGGACTTTGACAATCATGAGCCGAATGTTCCAGGCGACGCCGGTCACGCCCTGGCCGTTGTTGCCGGCTGCGCCAACCACGCCTGCGACCATCGTCCCGTGGGAATGCCCGTTGCTGCCAGACATGCCGTTGTCGTCGAAGACATCTCCGGTGGCGATCCCATCGGAGGGCTGGTAGCCGCAGAGCGCCTGGTTCTGGGGGGTGACGGTGACGAAGCGGCACCCGTGGCGATCGTCGATGCAGCCGTTACCGTCTTCGTCCACCCCGGTGCCGGGAAGGTCCATCTCGTTGACCCAGAAGCGTGGGCCAAGGTCTGGATGCGAGAGGTCGGCGCCGGAATCGAGGATGGCGACGACGATTTCGTCGCGGCCAGTTGAAAGGTCCCAGGCGCCGGGTGCGCCGATGGAGTTGAGATAGCCGAACTGGTCGCGTTCGAAGAAGGTGTCGTTGGGCGTGGCAGCGGCATGGACGCGCGCGTCGGGCTGGGCCAATTCGTATTCGGGGGAAGCCTGGAGTTCGCGGGCGTAGTCGGCGGCGGTGCGGCCTGCGGGAACGGGGAGACGGTCGTAGCCGAGTTCTTCGAGCGAGGCGGTGGCGTCGTGCATCGCGAGTGGGCCGTGGCCAGCCTTGCGGACGATGACGTATTCGCTCGCGGGCGCTTCCGTGACTGCCTGGGCAGCCGGATCCGGGAGTTCATTGGCAGAAAGGGGAGTAGCAGAAGGGAGACCGGCGCCTGCGAAAATCGTGCACACCACGAGAACCACGAGTGTGAGCAGACGTGGGACTTTTGGGAGCACGAACATCAACCCCCCTGGGGCGGAGGAATTGGCGTCGGAGCGATGGCGCTGCTTTCGGAGAGGGCCTTGTCATCGATGATGACTGCGATATCCCTGGCTGGATCAATACTCATAAATGGTTCGCCACCGTATGTTTGTACCACAGCGACAAGATTCCCGCGCTGCAGCAGGACGCGATGGTAAACGGCGGGGATCTCGGTGTTACCGACCGTGCCTTCAATGAATTGCCAGGCACTGGACCGGTTGCCGAGGCCACGCGTGGTGACTTCGACGGAGCCCGACGGACCGCGGGCCTGCTGGAAATAGGCGTCATAGGCGGCGGCGCCGGCCGACGCGGTATCGAAGAGGAAAACCTGGATGGTGGCGTAGTAGCGGCCCTGCGCAACGCCGGCGAGCAGGCCGTCAGGCGTGTAGAGCACGTTCCAACCATCGACATAGGTGTGCTCTTCGCCGAAGAGGGCGCTGTCGGTGGCGGACCGGAAGGGCCCGACGTCCGGCAGAATCCAGACGTCGTTCGAAACCGTGAAGGTCTCAGGCGGGTTCACATCGAAGACGCCGGGCATTTCTTCCACGAACGGCGCGAAGCGGTTGGCGGGGCCTTCCAGGACCGGGGAAGGCCCGCCCTGCGTGCCGCCGGTGCTTCCACCGGAGTTGCCATCGTCGTTGGAGGAGCAAGCGGCCGTGACCGCAAGGAAGAGAAAGGCCACACCCACAAGAACGCCGCGGGGCACTGTTTAGTTCCCTCCCGTGGGCGTGCTAACGACTTCCGGTGTGAAGTTGGATGTGGGGGTGGGCTCCGGGGCGTCGCGTTCGCCGAGGGCCTTTTCGTCGACGATTGCGCCTAGAGTGGTAGCAACGTTGACGGTCATGAAGGGTTCGGCGCCCCAGGTGGCCACAATGGATACAAGGTTCCCACGCCGGAAGACGACGCGATGGAAGGCGGAATCAACCGAGCTGCCGTAGACCTTTTCGCCAAGGCGGACCCACGCGGAACTTTCGTTGCCGAGTCCCGGGAAGGTGACGGCTTCGGAGCCGGAAGCGCGCAGACGTTCTTCGAAATAGCTGTAGGCAGCGGCGGCGCCGTCCTGATCTTCGAAGAGGTGTGATTCGACCCAGAAATAGTGGGCGCCCTGCAAGACGGCGCGTTCGCGGCCTTCGGGTGTGTAGCCGGTTTCGTAGCCACCGATGTAGCCCCATTCGGCGAGGAGCCGCTGGCCCTCTTCGGGAGTGGCGAAGGTCTTCGTCTGGCCATAGTTCGATGCGTCCAGCACGTAGGTTCCGGGGATGTCAGTGAGGAAGCCAGAATCGAGGTCGAACTGGGCGATGGAGAACTTGCTCGCGGGGCCATCCAACTGGGGAACAGGACCGGGATCGTTTTCGTGAGCGGCGACTGTTGGGTTCGCTGGTGATGAAGGAGCTTCGGTGGGGTCGGGGCCGTCTCCGTTGGAAGACGCGGCGCCGTCACCGCATGCGGCGAGCAACGAAAGGCAAAGGCCGAGGCCGAGGGAGAGGGGAATCACGCGTGCCATAGGCACTCCGGGGGCAGACTGTTTGCCGAGTGTACGAATCAGCCTATTTTGACGGAAGCCAACATTAAGGGCCGGGATAGACTTTGACCAAGAATCCGAACGACAGGCGGGGCCAACGGGGCGCGCCAAGGGGTGGACGGCCGGGCCCAGGAGGTGGAGCACCGGGTGGCCGGCAGGGGCCCAGTGGCGGAGCGCCGGGGTCCCGGGCGGGCGGTGGCCAGGATTTCGATGGACCACAATCGCAGCGAGTGCAACGCGGCGTAAGCGGTGGTGGCGGTAGCTCGCGTATGCGGCCGAAGCCGAACGCTACGCCGGACGACCTCGCATTCGGGATCAACGCTTGCGCGATGGCGCTGCGCACGGGTTTCGTGCGGTTGGTTGAATACCTGGAGGACAGCCCCGCCGAGCGTCTGCACGAGTTCCTTGCCGAGTGCGAACGGGAGGGGGTACCCATCCGGCCGGTGCCGCTGGACCGCCTCGATGAGTTGACGGCGGGCGGTGTGCACCAGGGCGTACTGGTGCGGCTGAAGGCGCTGCCTGACCTTTCGCTGGGAGAGCTGGCGAATGGCGGACCCGGATCTTCGCTGGTGACGCTGCTGGACCGGGTGACGGACCCGCAGAACCTGGGCGCAATCATCCGCACTTCGGTGGCGGTGGGCACGGACGCGGTGGTGATTCCACGGCGGCGAGGTGTGCAGCTGACGCCGGGAGTGCACAGGGCGAGCGCGGGGATGAGCTTCATGGCGCGCGTGGCTGCGCCACAGAACCTGCACCTCGGGCTGACGACGCTCAAGGAGATGGGGTATTGGGTGGTCTCGGCGGCGCAGGGGGATGATTCGATCGATGCGACGTCGTTCGACTGGCCGGAGAAGACGGCGCTGATCCTCGGCAGCGAAGGGGAGGGCGTGGGGCAGCTGCTGCTGCGGGAGAGCGACTTTCGCGTGGCGCTGCCCATGGACCCGCGGGTGGAGTCGTTGAACGTGGGCGTGGCGTTTGGGTCGCTGGCCTACCTGTGGCGGCAGCAATGGCCGATGGGTCCTCACAGGCCGGAACGGGCGGACGATGGCGATGGTGTTGATGCCACGGACGAGACCGATGGGGGCTCCACGAACGCTTGAGGCGTTGAGAAGTTAACAGTTGGGACCAATATTTTCCCGGACGTTTACTTCGAGGGGGTCACTGTAATACTCACCTCGGCGATAGTGACTAGAGGAAAAGGGAGGTCTGCACATGGTTCAGCGTCAAAAGCCTGCCAGGTCACGCAGGTCATTTCTTTTGGACGGCGCGCTGTTGCTGGCGTTGCTGCTGGTCTTGCTACCGATCTGGCTCCAACGGGCTTAGAAACACCTCAATCAGAGTTCACGAGACGGCCCTTACCAGGGCCGTCTCCATTTTGACCAGTTGAAGGGTTCAATGCCCTCTTCGGTCAGCTGCCAGATGGTGGCTTCCGCCTGGCCGCCGCTGATTTCGAGGAAGCCGATGGTCCCCAACTGTGTGTTGAGATTGCGCGGGTACGTTGGGGAGCCGGGGTTCACACACAACGTCTTTCCAATGGTGTCGATCGCCTCAACGTGGGTGTCGCCGTAGATGAGTACATCCAGGTCCGTCGTGCCGAAGTAGCGCTGCATCGCGCGGTCGAGCGTCATGTGCGGCGGGTATTCCGGGATCGGCACTTCGTGCGTGATGCCGATGGAGAGACCGTCGAAGTCGAGGAGCCACGATTCGCGCAGGCGGGGATGGTCGGGCTGGATGGGGCGGCCACCAGAGCCGTCTTCGCCGTTGCCACGCGCGGCCCACACGGGGGCGATGTCGTGGAGCTGGTCGATGACGACGAGGTCGTGGATGTCGCCGGCGTGGAGGATGCCATCGACGCCTTTGAAGGCTTCGAAAACCTGGGGCCAGAGTTCTGGTTGTGCTTCGGGGATGTGGGTGTCGGAAATGAGGCCAAGTCGCATGCCGGAAGTCTACACCGGAGAAATCTCACGAGATTCACACTTTAGGGTGTGTGTTTGCCCTATGGATTCGATATACTGCACGCATTCAATGGTACCGGTGGGAAGAACGCCGGTGCATGCGGGAGTGACCCGCGCTGGAGGAAGGCATGACTTCACCGACATTTGTCGACGTACCCGGGCTAAATTTTGACTGGCTGAACCTGGACACACAGCAAGGCGTGAGCATCGAGGCGGGCCGCCGGGGCCTGACGCTCGAAGACATCAACACCATGACCTATGGCGTTGAGGGCCGCGAAGAAGCGGGCATATCCGTATTCTCGCCACGCGGCGCCAAGCTGGACCCGCGTTCGCCGCGACATGCGCGCCAGTACAAGTCCAAGGCCGACGTGTGGAGCGCCAGCGCGATGCTGCTGTACGAAGAGGCACAGCAGCGCCAGTGGTCCAGCGCGACGGACATCCCGTGGCACGAAGTGAAGCCGCTGCCGGACGACATTGAGTGGGCCATGTGCACGCTCTGTACGTTCCTCACCCAGGTCGAGTTCATCGCCGGCGACCTCCCCGGCCGATTCATGGAAGAGGTTCACCCGGACCACTTCGAATCGCAGCTCTTCCTTGGCACACAGATTATGGACGAGAGCCGCCACCTGGACGTATTCCGCAAGCGCGCGCTGGTGAACGGCGGCGGCTTCGTGGACGCGGGCTTCGGCGCCATCAACCTGCTCAGCGTCGACGACTTCACCGAGATGACGGCGCTGCTGCACCTCGTGGGCGAAGGCTTCGTGCAGACGCTCTTCCGCATGGGCGAGTTGATTTCGCAGAACGACGCTGAGAAGCGCATGTTCCGCCTTGCCGCGCAGGACGAAAGCCGCCACCTCGCCTTCGGTGTCACGCACCTGAAGTACGTGATGGACACCGAACCGTGGCGCAAGGAAGAACTGCACCACTACCTGGACATCCAGGAAGGCGCGCTCGGCCAGAGCCAGCAGGCTAGCCTGACCACCAACCCGACCACGGGCGAAGCGCTCGCGATTCTCGCCGGCGGCGGCATCGAAAAGATGGACGAGGGCTATCAGAAGCTGATGGTCATGCGAAAGCGCCAGGTGAACGAGTACATGCACCGGCTCGAGGTGATTGGCCTGGGCGACCGTCGCGAACGAATGGCGCCGGGCATGCGCGAGCTGCTCGATCCGCCACGCGCCTAGTCAACAGCGATACCACCGACCACCCCGCGAAGGCGGGGTGGTTTCTTCTAGGGGCTGACCCGGCACACGAGCGGAGGACACGATGGAACTTTCGGAAGCAACGAAGTCACGGGGAGTGGAACTGGGCTGGGACGAAGCCCTCATGGAACGGATGTCGCAGTCAGGCTTGCGCGACAAGGTGTTCGCGAACCTGGCGCTCATGCACATCACGCCTGAACGGGCCGCAGCATTCCTGGACCAGGTGGATCGCGCGCCCGACCGCTTCCAGAGCATCTCCTTCGACTTCATCCGCACGGCTTCGGAAAAGGGCGTGCGCGCGAAGCCCGGCCCGAACGGGCTGGGTACGCCAGAAATCAACATCGGCAGTTACGGCCAGGTGCCGGACGTGTGGCCGTACGAAAACGACACGCCGCTGGGAGCGCACCCGAACTTCGACAACTACGGACCGGGCAGCTACACGATCTTCGAGAAGTCCGAAGTGTGGGCCGAGGGCGTGGATGAGCTCTACGAAGAAGCCATCCGTGACCGCTGGATCCCGGCGACCGACCTGAAGTGGAACGACGACCTGAGCGAGCTACCGGAAGAGCTTGAGCGGGCGATTTGTCAGCTGGCCACGGTGTACAGCTCCCACGGGCTGGTGGAGCAGAAGATCATCTCGAAGTGGTTCGAGGAGATCAGCTACGGCTTCCACGATGTGAAGCTGTTCCTCGGTACGCAGGTGTATGACGCGGGCCACAAGGTGGAGGCGCTCCGCAAGCGCGTGATGGCGAACGGTGGCGGCATGGGCCAGGCGCCGCTCGGCACGCTCTACCGCGGCTGGTACGGCGCGCTCAAGTTCACGGAGATGATCACCGCGCTGAACGTGGTCTACAAGTCCTACGAAGTGAGCCTGTTCGAGGCCTACGCGGACTTCGCGAAGACGGACCTCGACGCACAGCTCTTCGGCCTGATGGCGAAAGACTCTCGGCGCCACCTGGAATACGGGAAGCGCCATGCGCAGTGGTACCTGCAGCACAAGGACCGTGCGAAGGGCTACATGGGCTTCTTCATCGGCCGCGCGGAAGCGTCGCTTTCGAACGAATTGCGGCATTCGCACGTGGAACGCGAGGCGCTCGTGGTGCTAATGGGCGACGGGCTGGAGAAGGTGAGCGTCGGTGTGGAAAAGCTCCAATCGCTCCGCCAGAAGCAGCTCGCCGACTACCTGAAGCTGCTGGACGAAATCGGCCTGGACCGCCGCCCGCAGCTCAACCCGGGCCTGCTGCAGATGACGAAGGACCCGCTGGCGGTGTAGTACTGCGCGGCCATTGGTAGCGACGCGAAGGCAGGAACGGTTTTACCCATCCTGCCTTTGCACTTCTGGAGAGCTTCACCCGTGCGTGGGTCGTGGGTTCTGCCGAGAAACGCCCGTGTCCCCTGCGGCTTCCCACGTGTCGTACCATTGAGCCGGAGCAATATCGATGGCACGCATTTCAAGTTCGACGAAGGTTGCCCGGAATGGGCGAGTCACGATTCCCCTGGCCGTGCGCGAAGCGCTCGGGCTCAAGGGAGGGGATACCGCGGTCGTGACGGTGGAAGAGGTGGACGGGCAAAAGCACGCAACATTGAAGTCGGTCCGGGCAATCATCGATGAGCTTTACGGGAGCGTGAAGCCAGCGATCCCCCAGAACGGGCCTCTCGACGTCGATAAACTCATCCATACCGCATCGATGGACGCCGCCGTTACGCGAGACCTACGCAGCAAAAAAAGCTAGCGTGACGTGGTTTGCGGTGGGCCCGGCCATCGGTAGAGTGCGCGCGTGCGACTCGATCTGATCGGCGGGTAAAGCGCGCCGGCTAGCACGTTTCGATATTGGCCGAAGTGTCGGCGCTTGGGGTCGCGTAGGCTCAGCGCAACGCTAGCGGGGGGATGCAGGGCGTTGGCTGAACAGCAGACAGGCACCGGCGAGATCGACTCCAGTCGCGGATGGCTGGTGGTGGTCGCCGCCTTTCTCGCGACGTTCGTGGCTTTCGGGGTCGCCTACAGCTTCGGGGCGTTCTTCGAACCAATGTCGGAAGAGTTCGGCACCGGGAGTGGCGCCACCTCGGCGGTATTCGCCATCACCACGGCGATGTACTTCGGGCTAGGGTTATTCAGCGGGCGCGCAGCCGATCGCTTCGGCCCGAGGCCCATGATGCTCGTCTCGGCCGTCGCGATGTCGGCGGGACTGCTGCTGACATCGCAAGCCAACAGCATCTGGATGGGCTACCTGACCTACGGCGTGGGAGTTGGAATCGGCGTTGGCTTCGCATACGTACCGGCGGTAGCGATGGTAGGGGCGCGGTTCGAACAGAAGCGGACCATCGCGCTGGCGCTGGCGGTCACGGGCATTGGACTCGGCACGCTGCTCATGGCGCCGCTGGCAGCGTGGCTCATCGACCAGGTGGGGTGGCGCGACACCTACGTTATCTACGGAGTGGCAAGCGGCGTCGTGATGCTGGTCTGTGCGCTGCTTTCGGCAAGGCCGCCGAAGCCGCCCGGGGAGGCGGTCGCGCGGTCACTTGGGGCGATCATCCGGGAGCGGCCCTTCCAGTACCTGTACATCTCGGCACTGCTGTTGTCCCTGGCCCTGTTCGTGCCCTTCGTGTTCATCGCGACGTACGCGCAGGACCGGGGCATCGGCAGCGTCGCCGCAGCCAGCCTCGTTGGCCTGATAGGCGCGGCCAGCGTGGTGGGGCGCCTGGGACTCGGGGTAGTTGGCAGCCGCATCGGAACAGTGATCGTGTACAAGGCGTGCTTCCTGGCCATCGCGCTCAGCTTCGCATTGTGGTTCGCATCCGGCAGTTCGTTCGTGTTGCTGGTGGTGTTCACGCTGGTCATGGGCACGGCATACGGTGGCTTCATCACGCTTTCGCCAGCAGTAGCCGCGGAGAAGTTCGGCCCGGTGGGCCTTGGCGGGGTTATCGGCGCCATCTACTCCTCGGCGGCGGTGGGTGGGCTACTTGGGCCGCCGGGGGCGGGCCTGCTCATCGACAGCGTCGGCTATCGCCCAACGATCCTCGTGGCGATGGGCTTCGGGCTGCTGGCCTTCGCCTCGCTTATTCCCCTCTCCCGCGATAGGTGAGGAACGAGTGAGACGTGCATGTTTCAAAGCGGTGACGTTCGTTAACCATGAAGCGATACGTTATGGCGATCACAGTCTTTGCCTTTGCCGGAGGTTGGACGGGGCTGTTACAGTGGGGTAGCCGTCGTCGTCTCTCAGCGAAAGGCTACTAAGCTGAGTGCTTCCTGATTCAGACAATCCGCGAGAAGCCTGTGGGGTCTTCGGGGTGTTCGCACCCGGCGAAGACGTATCCCGCATTACGTTCTACGGGCTCTACGCCCTCCAACATCGCGGACAGGAGAGCGCTGGCATCGCCGCAAGCGATGGCACCAGCCTGACGCTTCGTACCGGAATGGGCCTCGTTTCGCAGGTCTTCGACGAAGAGGACCTCGCCTTTTTGAAGGGCGATTCCGCCATTGGCCACACGCGCTACAGCACGGCCGGCGGTTCCTTCGAATGCAACGCGCAGCCGATCATGGTGCACGACCGCTACACCGATTCGCCCATTGCCCTGGCCCACAACGGCAACCTGATCAACGCCGACGTACTCCGCGAGGACCTCGAAGCGCAGGGTGTGCAGTTCGAGTCCACCGCCGATTCCGAAGTAATCGCCCACCTCCTGGCGGCAGCGCCCGCTGGGACGTGGGAAGAGCGCTTCCACTACGTGATGCGCCGCATTGAGGGCGCCTACAGCCTTGTGATCATGACGCGCGACACGCTGTTCGCCGTGCGCGACCCGCTCGGCGTTCGCCCGCTTTGCCTCGGCAAGCTGGGCGACCGTGGGTGGATCGCAGCGTCTGAATCGTGCGCGCTAGAGCACCTGGGGCTGGAGATGGAACGGGAAGTGCAGCCCGGCGAAGTGGTGCAGATCGACGCTTCGGGAATGCGCAGCTTCTTCCCGGTAGCCACTCCTGCGCGAGCGGCGCTTTGCACCTTCGAATACGTTTACTTCGCCCGACCCGACAGCCGCCTGTCGGGTTCGCTGATCTACCCGATCCGTGAGGAGATGGGCGCACAGCTGGCGCGCGAGTTCCCGGTGGACGCCGATATTGTGATTGGCGTGCCGGACTCGGCGACGCCTGCCGCGATTGGCTACGCCCGCGCAGCCGGGTTGCTCTACCGCGAGGGACTGGTGAAGAACCGCTACGTTGGCCGCACTTTCATTCAGCCCAGCCAGCGTATTCGCGATGCCGGGGTTAGCCTGAAGTTCAATGCACTCAAGGAAGTGTTGGCCGGCAAGCGCGTGGTAGTCGTTGATGACAGCATCGTGCGCGGCACGACAACGCCGCGTGTGGTCGAGCTGTTGCGAAAAGCGGGCGCACGCGAAGTTCACATGCGCATCACTTCGCCCCCGATCATCTCGCCGTGCTTCTTCGGTGTAGACATGGCGACGAAGTGGGAACTGATCGGCGCGAACAAGACCGTTGAGGAGATCCAGGAGCACATCGGCGCCGACTCACTTGGCTACCTGAGCCTTGATGGCATGCACAAGGCTATCGGCTTGAAGAAGGATCGCCTGTGCGATGCGTGCTTCACCGGGAAGTACCCCATGGATGTGCAACTGCAGATGTCGCTGGAGAACGCCGCCCGGCGCGAACCGGCGCTGGCCGCGGCCGATAGTCTCAACCGGGCAGGCCGCCCCTAGGTTCGCGATTCTTTCCGTGTTCGAGATAGACTTACGGCATGAAGTTCACGGTCGTTCTTTCGGCGGACCCTGAGAGTGGCGTGGTGACCGCGACGTGCCCGGCGTTACCGGGTGCAATCAGCGAAGGCGAAACGCGTGGCAAAGCTCTGTCGAATATCGCTGAGGCAATCGGGCTTTGGCTTGAAGTAGCCAGCGAGACGGGCCAGGGGCCACTGCCCGAAACACCAGAGTTGATCGCGGAAGAAGTAGCGTTTGTGCTTGGCTACCGGCGCGAGAACAATTGGGACCTGGTTGTGGAGACCTCGCCGATCGAGCTTCCGATCATCGCGGCGGCCTAGACCACTTGGGACGATTTGGCGGCATCGGTTTCCGCGAAGCGGCGCGCGTCGCCGAAGAGAACGGTTGGGTGCTAAGCCGGCTCACATGCCGTTTACACCAAACCAGGAAAGCCCAGGCCACTCACGATTCCACGACACCGTGAAATCGCCGAGGGAACACTGCGTTCCATCATCAACACGATGGGGCTGACAGTGGACGAGTTCCTGGAGATGGTTCGGAAGTAGCCAGGAAGCTCATCCGGCTACCGCGGCGAACTTAGGACGGCTGGAACGAGTAGCCGGTGGCGCCCATCGACGAGCCCATGATCATGATGCAGAGCGTGAGCAGCAGGCCGATCATGCTGAGCGCCATCGAGACCTTGCGCAGCGAGAGGATCTCTTCATCGAGCACATTGTCACCGTTGACCCGGCGCTCCATGAGATTGAGCTGCTTCGGGCCGACAACGAAGGTGTGGATACCGACGAGCGCAAGCATCACGAGCAGGGTCGTCATTTTGACGATGAAGATGACGCCGTAACGAATCTCGGTGAAGCCGAGGTCATCGGGGATGGAGTAGTACGTCCGCCAGGTGGAAATCAGGTACGTACCGGCAACGATGATGAGAACCAGGCCGATGCCGCCGATGATGCCGAAGCGGCGCGTGATCGTTCGCATGGCTTCGACGCGTTGTCGTTCGTCGGTGATGCGGCGGGAGGCCGGGACCCATGCGAAGGCGAGGAAGAACTGCGGACCGACAAAGAGCGCAATGCCGAGGACGTGCGCCCATACGGCCATGATGTGCAGGAATTCTTCCACGTCGCCTCCAGTGGGTGTGCTGTCCCCGACCTATTAGAACGGACAGGGATGTCAGGCGAAAGCGAGCCGGGTGGATACGGAGATAGAGACGGCGAATGCGGCAAGGTGGAGAGCTTCGCCCCGGTTGCCACGCGTTTGCCACGTGAGCAGCGGCAACGGCCGGTTCAGTTGACGTAGGATCAATGGATGTTCGAGTCGATCGACGAGGCCGAGGAGCGGCTGCGGGACCAGCGGTACTTCGTGGACCGGGAGGCTGCGACTGCGATCTTCCTTGCCGCCCGCCTCGGTAAGCCCCTGTTCGTGGAGGGTGAGGCTGGCGCCGGGAAGACTGACCTGGCGCGAGCGCTCGCGGCGGCCTTGGACACGAAGCTCTTGCGATTTCAGTGTCACGAAGGGCTAACGGAGAAGCAGGCGCTCTACGAATGGAACCTCGCGAAGCAGTTGTTGCGCATGAAGCTGGCTGCGGCAGCTGGACAGGATGCTGAGGAAGCGGAAACGGAAGTGTTCGGCGCCGAGTACCTGCTGAGCGGGCCGCTTCTGCAGGCGATCACGCACGAGGGCGACAGTCCGCCTGTGTTGCTCATCGATGAAGTCGACCGAGTGGACAGCGAGTTCGAGGCGTTCCTGCTGGAATTCCTAACCAACTACGAGGTGACTATCCCGCAGATTGGTCCTGTGAGAGCGGAGCGCCCGCCGATTGTGGTGCTGACGAGCAACCGAACACGGGACGTGGATGACGCGCTGAAGCGGCACTGCCTCTACCTGTGGCTCGGGTACCCCGGCTTCGAGCGTGAGCACGAAATCGTGATGGCGGTGGTGCCGGGGATGAGCGCGCCGCTGGCGGGCCAGCTCTGTAACTTCATGGACCTTGTGCGCCAGGAGGACTTCGCAAATCCACCCGGGCTGGCGGAGACGTTGGACTGGGGCCGGGCGCTAATCGCGTTGCACAAGACCGAACTGGACCGGGAAACGGTGAACCAGACTCTGGGCTGCGTCTTAAAGTCGGTGGAGGATATTGAGCAGTTTCGAAGCAAGCGGTACTGGGAGCGGATGAGGCCGAGGCTGGACGCGACGGGTTAGGGATAGATCCGGCTCCGCCTGCACATGACTGTGAGCAGCCCGGCATTCACGATAAGGTCTCAACCTGGTGGAGGAAGCATGTCTCGACCGATTCTTTCCGTGTTCGTACCGCTGGTACTCCTGGCATTTCTCGCGGGTTGCGGCGGCGGGGATGATAGCAACGCGCCAGCTGACGCCGTTCAAATCGAGGTAGAGCTGGGGAACTGGTACGTGCGAGCGACGAAAGGTGAGGTACCGTCCGGGCCGGTCGTCTTCAACGCCGTGCACCTGGATGACCACAGCCACGCACACGGTGATGGAGAGGACGAAGTGGGTCTCGTCCACGAATTGGTCGTGGCGCGCGTCAACGACGACGGGTCCTACGATATGGTTGCGCGGACAGGTGAGCTGGAAGTTGGCGAGGCGGAGTCGTTGGCTGTGGACCTCGAGACCGGGACGTACGAGCTGCAGTGCAACATCGTTGACGAAACATCCGATGGGGCCGTTTCGCACTACGTGGAGGGAATGGTGACAACGTTCACGGTTCGCTAAATACCGCGAACCGGGGCTGGTACACTATGAAGATGGTCGCGATTTCGAATCTCCGCGGGCTGGACGAGCTCATTGAGTGCCGCGAGGACTACCGTGAGGGCCGCCCGCACATCGCGGGGACTGGCATCTCGGTGGGCCGTATCGGTGTGCTGTACAGCAACGAAGGCATGTCGGCCGACGAGATTGCCGATGCGATGAGCATCACACGCGAGCAAACGCATGCCGCACTGGCCTTCTACCTGCTCAACCAGGAGGCGATCGACGCCGACCTGAAAGCGCAGGACGAGGAATATGACCGGCTGGCGATCGAGCTTGGCCGGCGAGCTCGCGCCGCCCGGTGACCCTGCGGCTCTACTTCGATGACGACAGCGCAATGAGTCCGCTGGTAGCGGCGCTGCGAGCGGCCGGGCTAGAAGTTGTCACCGCCGACGAAGCAGGCAATCGCGGCAACCCAGACGCGGAGCACCTCGCATACGCGGCCGCCAATCAGTTCACGCCTTGCACGTCGAACCTTGGAGACTTCCTGGCCCTGTTGCCGCGAGTGGGTGGCGGGCGGGCGCGAGCACGCCGGGGTCATCCTCATCACGCAACAGAAGTTCTCGATTGGAGAACAGCTCCGGCGTTTTCGTTTAATGGACGAACTGTTCGGCCCCAGCGACATAGCCAACAGGTACGAATTCCTCAGCGACTGGGGCGACGACCCCGCTTAGCCCGCCGGCCGTTACCACCAGATCTTCGTCTCGACGTCTTCGGGCTGGTCGTCCCAGTCGGTGGTCCAGAGGTTGGAGGAGAGGTACTTCCAGCCGCCGTCGGC
>CAZDZP010000019.1:0-16891 GCA_964509855.1 uncultured Anaerolineaceae bacterium
GCAGTTCGTCGATCGACTCGCGGATATCGCTCAGCGCGCGGTGCGCTTCCTTCTTTCTCGGAATGGGTACGCTGGGGTACCAGCGGCGCACCAGCTCCTTCAGTGTTGAGACATCGATATTCCGGTAGTGCAAGTGCGCGTTGAGCCGCGGCATGTAACGCACCATGAAGGCCCGGTCCTGGTGAACGGAGTTCCCGCACAGGGGCGAGGCACCCGCTTTGGTGTGCGCGGCAACGAAGGCCAGCACCTGCTCTTCCGCCTCCTCCAGCGACACCGTGGATGCCTGCACCCGCGCAGTCAGCCCCGATTCGCCGTGGTGCTTCGTATTCCATTCGTCCATCGCGTCGAGCACCGACTGCGGCTGGCGGACGACGATGTCCGGCCCCTCCGCGATTTCCTCCAGGTCGCCGTTGGTAATGATCACGGCCACTTCGAGGATGGCGCAGGTTTCGGGGTCCAGGCCCGACATTTCCATGTCGACCCAGACGAGGGGAGCGGGCACTTCGGAAGAACTCATGGTTCGATTGTGCGCCGCAGGTTCGCCGGGGCAAAGCGGGGGCTCGCATGGTAGCCTTCCGCGCGACAGGAGGTTGCCATGACCGAGGAACAGGATTCACTGGCGCGGGCGAAGCAGATGCTGGCGCACCACGGGATAACGGTGTCGGACCGGGACCTGGAGCTTATCCCCCTCTTCCTCGAACGTCTGCGGCCAATTCCCGCGCCGCAGACGGCAACGGAACCGTGGCTCGTGCCTTCCGAAGGTCGGTGGCAGCGTGACTAACACCGACCTCTGCTTCCTCTCCATCGCCGAAGCCGGGCGCCAGCTGCGAAGTGGCGAGCTGACCAGCGTCCAGCTCACCGGAGCCGTGCTGGCGCAGACCGACCGTCTCGAACCAAAGCTGAACGCCTACATTACCCGGCTCGATGAGAGCGCACGCGCCGACGCTGCACGCGCCGACGCAGATCTCGCTGCGGGCATCGACCGGGGGCCGCTCCAGGGCATCCCCATCGGCCTGAAGGACCTTTGCCAGACGAAGGGCGTGCGCACCACGGCCGGTTCCAAAGTGCTCGGCGACTGGGTGCCGGACGAAGACGCAGTGGTGGTGCGAAAGCTGCGCGAAGGCGGCGCCGTGATCACCGGCAAGCTGAACATGCACGAGTTCGCCTATGGGGTGACGAGCGCGAACTTCCATTACGGCCCCGTGCGCAACCCCTGGGACACGGATCGGCACCCGGGCGGCTCGAGCGGCGGCTCCGGCGCGGGCGTGGCGGCCGGGCTGTTCGCCGGCGCAATTGGCACCGACACGGGCGGTTCGATCCGCATCCCGGCGGCGGTTTGCGGGACGGTGGGGCTGATGCCCACCTACGGTCTCGTTTCCCGGCGTGGGGTGGTCGCGCTTTCGTGGTCGCTGGACCACGTGGGGCCGCTGACCCGGAGCGTGGAGGATGCCGCGCTCTTCCTGGACGTCATCGCCGGATACGACCCCGGCGACCCTGGTTCGGCGCGCTGCGACGATTTCAGCGCCTCCCAAGACATCGGTAAGCCCGTCGCGGGCATGCGGATCGGCGTCGTGCGCGACCAGTTCGAAGGTGTGGCCCCGGGCGTCGCGGCCGCCGTGGAAAGCGCCATCGAAGTGCTGCGTGGGCTGGGTGTGACGGTGGAAGACGTGCACCTGCCGGAGATCGAGCAGGTACGGTGGCTACCGGTGCTTTCGGTGGAGGCGGCGGCGCTCCACCAGGAATGGCTACAGAAACAGCCGGAGGACTACAGCGACGAAGTGCGCGCGCGCATCCTCTACGGCTTCGCTTCCAGCGGGCCGGACTACATGAACGCGCTGCGGCTGCGACGCGAGTTCACCGACGCGGTGAACAACGTGATGCTTGGTTTCGATGCGCTGCTGGCGCCAACCTGCCCGGAAGTCGCGAACCCCATCGCCGAGATCGAGAACAGCGCGCTGCAGTTCGCGCGGCTTACGGCGCCGTGGGACCACACCGGTCAGCCGGTGATTTCCGTGCCCTGTGGTTTCGGTGAAGCGGACATGCCCGTGGGCCTTTCGCTGATGGGACGGCCTTTCGAAGAAGCGGCGCTGTGCCGCATTGCCCACGCCTACGAACAGGCCGCGGGCTGGCAGGCGAAGCGTCCGCCGCTGGCAACCGGGGGATAGGGAGTCAGTCGCCGCGGGCGCCGACCGGGACGCCAACGGACTCCAGTACTTCGCGCAGGCGGGCCATGGTGGAGGGCTTCTGCAGGACGGCGGAAACCCGGCGGCGGTCTTCCTGTTCCAGGTAGCTTTCGGGCGCGTAGCCGGAGGCGATGATCACGGGCAGGTCGGGGTTGATCCGCGAAATGTCGCGGAACGATTCAGCGCCGGAATAGCCGGGCATCACGAGGTCCAGGATCACGGCGGACCAGCGCTGGGGCGCTGTTCGCACCATCTCCACGGCGGCGCGGCCGCTGGACACTTCCACGGCTTCCAGGCCGAAGCCGCGCAACATGGAGCCGGTGGCCCGGCGCACGATGTCTTCGTCGTCCACCACAAGGATGGGGCGGATTTCGCCAGTGGCCGACGGCGCTTCCGGGGCACCCGGCGTTTCGGCCACGAGCGGCAGTTCTATGTGGAAGGTGGTGCCTTCGCCGGGGACACTTTCCACGCGAATCGTGCCGCCGAACCCGGTGACGATGCCATAGGTGGACGCGAGGCCGAGGCCGGTGCCGAGACCCTGGGGCTTGGTGGTAAAGAAGGGTTCGAACACGCGCTCGCGGACGGATTCGTCCATGCCGGGGCCTGTATCGGCCACGCTTACCGCCGCCACGGGCTGCGGGCGGTCGTGGTTCACCCGTACATCGAAGGATATCTCCCCGCCGCGCGGCATGACGTAGGCGGCGTTCAGCACGATGTTGAGCAGCGCCTGCTGGAGCTGCGTTGCATCGCCTTCCACGAGCACCTTCCTCCCGTTGGTGGAGATCGTCATGTCGATGGTGCGCGGCACCGAGGGCCGCGAAATGCGGATGACATCGTGGACCACTTCGGCAAGGTCGAGCGTGGTAAGCCGTGTGAGTTCGCCGCGCGCGAAGCTCATGAGGCGGCGCGTGATATCGGCCCCCCGGCGCGCGGCCGTCTCGATCGTCTCCAGGTTTTCGAGCGTGTCCTCGTCGAGCGGCACGTCGGCCATGTGTGCCAGGCTGACAGACCCAAGGATGGCGGAGAGCAGGTTGTTGAAGTCGTGGGCGAGGCCCCCGGCGAGTTGCCCGAGGCTCTCCATGCGCTGGGCCTTGAGCATCGCTTCCTCCACGCGGCGCCGTTCGGTGATGTCCCGGGAAATGCTCATGCTGGAGATGGTGCGCCCGTCGGGGCCACGCAGTTGCACGGCCTCTGTTTCCACCAGGCGCTCTTCGCCGTCGGGCCGCTGAATGCGGTACTGGCCGCTCCACCGGCCCTGGGTGCGCAGCGCGGCAACGAGGTCGGCGCCGAGGCGCACCGCGTCGTCGGGGTGTTGGAATTTCGGGCGGGGCCGGCCGAGCACCTGGTCGCGTGGATAGCCAAACAATTCCTCGGCGGCGAGGTTCCATTCGATGACGCGACCCTGGGAATCGGTCACGATCACGCCGTCGGTCATCAAGTCGAGCACGAGACTTTCGCGGGTAAGGCGGGCGGGGGAATGGCCAACGGTACGGTGCTGCGCCGCAATCTCCGCATCGACGAGCCGCGCGAGATCGCGCAGGACCTCGACATCTTCGGGGCTCCACTGCCGTGGTTCATTGGCGATGGCGCAGATGGCGCCGAGTAAATAGCCCTGGGGATGGCGAACGGGCGCGCCAAGGTAGGCAGCCACGCCCAACTCGGAGACTGCCGGGTTGGACGAGACGAGCGGGTGCGTGCGCGAGTCATCAACTTTGAAGACTTCGCCGCTGCGAACTACGTGCTGGCAGAAGGAATGGGAAATGGGGATTTCCGAGGGCCCGGGTCCTCCCGGGCGAAGCGACGCTGCGATGTACTCGCGCTGATCTTCCACCAGCGAGACCAGGGCGACAGGCGCGCCGGTGAGCCGCGAAGCCAGTCGGACGATGGTCTTGAACGGCTCGGCCGGGGGAGCATCAAGCAGGCCCAGGGCACGGAGCGCCGCCAACCGCTCGAGGTCGTCGAGGCTTTGTCCGCGCGTTGGCGCTATGTCGGCCATCGCCAAAACCCCCAAACCTGGCACGAGGCCAGGCCCTTACGAGGCACACTGTACTCGCAAGTTACGCAATTTACGATAGGGAATGACTAATACGCTGACAATCGATGGCTGCGCCACGTAAGGGCGTTCAAACGGGCGAATCATGCCCACTGGCACGAAGCTTCGGCATCTCGCAAAGTAGGTGGAGTTGTTTACGATCTCGCTCGAAATCGGCATCGTCGTGCTCCTCATCCTATTCAACGGGGTGCTGGCCATGGCGGAAATGGCCACCGTCACATCACGCCAGGCCCGGTTGCAGCAGCGGGCTGACCAGGGCGACGCGGGGGCGAAGGCTGCGCTCGAACTGGCCCGCGAGCCGAACCGCTTCCTTTCCACCGTACAAATTGGCATCACGCTCGTTGGCATCCTCGCCGGCGCCTTTGGTGGCGCCACGCTGGCGTCCAAGCTTTCGGACGCACTCGGCGATACGTTCCTGGACCCCTACAGCAATGTCATCGGTGTCGCGGTGGTGGTTGCCGCCATCACGTACCTCTCGCTCATCGTTGGCGAACTCGTGCCGAAGCGGATCGCGCTGCGGCATTCGGAAGCGATTGCGTCGGTGCTCGCGCGGCCGATGAAGGTGCTGGCGTCGATCGCGTCGCCGCTCGTGGCCGTGCTGAGCTTTTCGACGGAGACGGTGCTGCGCCTGCTCGGCATCAAGGCGGAAGAAGGGACGCGTGTTACGGAGGAGGAGATTCGCCTGCTCATCGGCGAAGGCCGGGAAGCGGGCGTCTTCGAACAGGCAGAGGAAGAGTTGGTGGAGCGCGTGTTCAAGATGGGCGACCGGCGCGTTTCCGACATCATGACGCCGCGCCCGCGCGTCACGTGGCTGGACCTGGATGACCCGGAAGAAGAGAACCTGCGCAAGGCATCGGAGGGTGGCTTCGCCATCTACCCGGTCGCGCGCGGCGACCTGGACAGGCTCGCCGGCATGCTGAGCGTGCGTGACCTGTGGCAGCACACCGTTCGCGGCGAAGCGGCCTCGATTGAGGCGCTCGTGCGGCCCGCAGTGTTCGTCCCGGAAACGAAGCAGCTCCTGGCGGTGCTCGAAGACCTCAAGCGTTCAGGCGCCCAGGCGGTGATGGTGGTGGACGAATTCGGTGGCACGCAGGGCCTGCTCACGCTCACCGACGTGCTCGAAGAAATCGTGGGCGACATCGCCGACGAGGGAGAGCAACCGGAAGCGCGGATTACGCGGCGCGCCGATGGCACCTGGCTCGCCGACGGCATGCTCGAGTTCGACGACTTCCTCGAAGCGTTCGCACGCGACGAGCCGGAGGACTTCCCGGACGTGGTGACGCTCGGCGGCTTCGTAATGACGCTGCTGGACCGCATTCCCCAGGCCGCCGACACACTCGAGTGGGACGGCTTGAAGCTGGAAGTGATGGACATGGACGGCCACCGCGTGGACAAGGTGCTCATCACCGATGAGCGGCACCGCGACAAGCTCGACGGGCCCGCCGAATCGGACGACTCCAGCGGGACGAACTAGCCTTCGGCCTGTGGCTTCAGGCCGCGCAAATGTGCCGTTTCGTTCAGGCTGATGATGGAACGCTGGCCCGTGCTTGCGACCATGAAGCGGTTGATGCTCGTGTAGACCGGGTCGAAGAAGAAGACGTGTTCGTGGCGCAGGATGTCGGACGCCCAGGCGTTGATGACGCCGCCGTGGCAGACAACGGCCACGCGCTCACCGCGGTGCTTCGATGCGATTTCCGAGAGCGCGTCCACAACGGTTTTGCGGAACCCTTCCTGGTCGCCTTCGATGAAGCTCTTGTTGTCCATTAGCTCGCGCCAGCGGGTGTAGTCGGTGCGCTTCAGTTCTTCCAGCGGCACGTAGGCGGCGGATTGCTGGTCGTACTCGGCCACGCCGAGGTGCACCGCCACGTCCATGCTGCGCATGGTGGCCACCGGGTCGGACGTTTGTAGCGCGCGGGCCATGGGGCTGGAGTAAATGGCGTCTAGGTGCTCCTCTTCCAGCCAGTGCGCCATGCGCCGCGCCTGTTCCAGGCCAACGTCGCTCAGCGGCGGGTCAGCCGCGGTGCCATCGGCATTTTCGCGGCGAATGGGAAGCCCGTGTCGAATGATGATGAGTTCCATGTGCGTTCCTGTTTGCGGTCCCTGCCTGCGTTAGTACGGAAGCCCGGGCAGGCCGAAGAGCGTGCGCTGATAGGAAGCGCGGCCGAGGTGCCCGTTCCCGTGCCCGATAAGCCCGTGGCCAATGGCCTCCATACGCGGCACATCGCCCCAGGGCCGGATGAAGAGCGTCTCCGCGAGGTAGGTGTCGGACATGGCTGCGATGCGCGGCACAACGGCTTCCCGCGTCGCCTGCACGTAGCGGTCGAACTCGGCCGGCACGGGGAACACGAGTCCGTAGGCATCGGAGGCGTCCATGCCCGTGCCCTGGTCCACCTTTGGCAGGCCCCACTGTTCGTGGAAGGACTGCTGCAGCCACACCGGCGGCTCACGTTCGAAGACGAAGTGGATGATGTTGTCGATGGTGCGCACCACGTGCCACACGTCGAAGCCGAGCGAATTCGTCAGGCCGCCGCGGGTGTCGTTCACCTGCTCCTGCGTCAGCCCATCGAGGGCCATGCTGCAGTACTGCAGGGTGCGATCAACGAGCGAGGCGTACTGCGCCTGGATGGTGGGTTCGTTGCCAAAGCCGGGAAGATTCGCCATGGCGGGGATGATACCCGCTACATGTCTTCGAAGGTGATGGAGCTTTCGCCGAAGACGATGGTGTCGCCGTGCATAGCGCCGGCGCGGCGAAGCGCCTTCAACACGCCCCAGCGCTGTAGCCTGCGTTCGATCTCTTCGCGCGATCCTTCCATCTCCGTGTCCATCATCTCCACGAACTGGACGATACGACGGCCTTCGATGATCCAGCGCTTTGGGCCATCTTCTTCGATGGTGAATCGCTCGGCGCTGGTGGGGCGCAACACGGGGATGATGTCCGGCGGCCGGGTTAGCGCGGCTTCGCGCTCCTGCTGCACCAGTTCCATCAGCCGATCCTTCAGCGGTTCCAGCCCTTCGCCGGACTCCGCTGAGATGACGAAGACGGGCTGGCCGAGGTGCTGGCCCAGCACGGCAGCGGATTCGGCGGCAGTGTCCTCGTCCAGGTCGGACTTGGTGACGGCCACAAGGCGCACGAACTCTTCGAGCGAGGGGTCGTAGGTGCGCACTTCGCCCTGGATGAGTTCGAAGTCAGTCACAGGGTCGGGAGAGGAACAATCGACGACGTGCAGCAGCACGCGGCAACGGCGCACATGCTTGAGAAACTCGAAGCCGAGCCCGTAGCCTTCGCTCGCACCCTCCACCAGCCCTGGCAGGTCGGCGAGTGTGAAGCGCTCGAAGCCCACGTTCACCACGCCGAGCATCGGTTCGAGCGTGGTGAATGGATAGGACGCGATCTTTGGCTTGGCGTTGGAGACGTTTGCGAGGAGCGTGGACTTACCGGCGTTCGGCAGCCCGAGCAAACCGACATCGGCCAGGAGCCGCAGCTCCATGCGGATGATCAGCTCTTCGCCGGCGTGGCCCTTCTGGGAGAAGTTCGGCGCCTGGTTCGTACTGGTCGCGAAGCGCTTGTTGCCCCAGCCCCCGCGGCCACCGTGTGCCACGAGGATCTCTTCGCCCACGACCGAGAGGTCCGCGATGATCTCGCCGTCGTCCTCGTCAATGAGCACTGTGCCGGCCGGTACTTCCAGGTAGAGGTCTTCGCCCATGGCGCCGCTGCGAAGCTTCGGCCCGCCATGGCCACCGTTGCCCGCGCTGAACTTCTTCTTCGAGCGGTACTGTTCCAGCGTGTACACGTCGTCCACGGCGCGGAAGTACACACGACCACCCCGGCCACCGTCTCCGCCATCCGGGCCGCCCATGGGAACGAACTTCTCGC
This sequence comes from uncultured Anaerolineaceae bacterium, assembly GCA_964509855.1. Classification (GTDB taxonomy): domain Bacteria; phylum Chloroflexota; class Dehalococcoidia; order Tepidiformales; family Tepidiformaceae; genus CAZDZP01. The sequence goes on from CAZDZP010000019.1 coordinate 8,111, forward strand.
GATGGAAGCTGGTAAGACCGTGTCCCCCAGAACCGCCGCGTACTTCAATGGTCACGCCGTCTAACATCTTCTTCCCATCCTTACAGTGTTCTTCTTAGTAGTGAAGATGATGGTGGTGATGAGCACCCCGCATTGTTGGGGTGCTCGCCAGCTGGGCGGCGTTTTGAACTCAGCGTGACATCGAAATGGGTTCAGCGGCTGTTTGGGTTCGTGATTGGATCGCGATGGGGTGAGCGTTGGTTTCCGGCAGGGTCTGTTGGGAACGCCGGAAGTGTTGGGTTCCAGCACCGAATCCCAACACCTAACCCAACAGGAAGCCAAACACCTGGCGGGCCGCCCATCAAGGGTGCGAACGGCGACGTTGGGGCTGGTGGGGGCGATTGCTGATCAAGAACCGCCAGCGGGTTGGGGCGAAGCGCCACCGCCAAGTTCGCCCCGGCGGCGAAGCGCTGCAGCTTCGTCTTCGCTGGCGATGGCGGGGCCCTTGTACTTCCCGGCTTCCTGCTCGTAGGCGGTGCGATAGAGGTCCGCGTAGATACCGCCGGCGGCCATGAGCTCGTCGTGGTTGCCGATTTGGGCGACTTCGCCGTGGTCCAGGACGACGATGCGGGAGGCTTCGCGGATGGTCGAAAGGCGGTGCGCGATGACGAAGGACGTGCGGTTCTTCAGCAGTTCGCGGAGTGCGCGCTGGATGACGACCTCGGTCTGGGTATCGACGTAGGCGGTGGCTTCGTCCAGCACGAGGATGCGCGGCGAAGCAAGGATGGCGCGGGCGAAGGAGATGAGCTGCCGCTGGCCCACGGAGAGGTTGCGCGCGCGCTGGTCGAGCACTGTTTCGTAGCCGTCTTCCAGCTGGTCGATGAAGCTATCGGCGCCCACGGCGTGCGCGGCCGTGCGAATCTCCTCGTCGGACGCTTCCGGGCGGCCGTAGGCGATGTTTTCGCGGATGGTGCCGCTGAACAGGTAGGGGTTCTGCAGCACTACGCCCATGTGCCGCGTGAGCGAGCGGCGCTTGATGTCGCGGAGGTCGTGGCCGTCGATGCGTATCGCGCCACCGGTGACGTCGTAGCCGCGCGAAATGAGCGAGGTCATGGTGGTCTTGCCGGCGCCGGTGTGGCCCACGAAGGCGATGGTCTCGCCGGGTTCCACCTGCAGGTTGATGTGCCGCAGGATGGGCACGTCTTCGTTGTAGTGGAAGGAAACGTCGTCGAATTCGACCCGGCCCTCCACCTCTTCGAGTTCGATAGCGTCGGGCTTGTCCTTGATCCGCGGTTCGGTATCGAGCACTTCGAAGATGCGCTCGCCGCCGGCCATGGCGCGCTGCAACATGGTGTACTGCAGTACCAGGTCGCGGATGGGATCGAAGAAGCGGGTGACGTAGACGGCGAAGGCGGTGAGCGCACCGAGCGTGGCGGCGGCTTCGACATCGGCGGCGCGGAGGGCGATGAGACCACCAACGATGAGCACCGCCGCGGTGGCGATGGCAACTGCGAGCTCGATGACCGGCACGATCGCTGCCGTGAGCGTGCCGGCCCAGATGTTGGCGTTCCGGTTCTGGCGGTTGAGTTCGTCGAAGCGCTTCGCGTTTTCGTCTTCGCGGGACATCGATTGGATGGCGCGCACGCCGGAGACGTTTTCGCCGAGGGTGCCATAGAGCGCGCTGATCTTGATGCGCACGTCGATGAAGGCCTTGCGGGCGTGGCGCGCCCAGATCACCATCACCCACACGAGGACGGGCACGATGGCGAAGGTGACGAATGCGAGCTGCCAGTCGTACACCAGCAGCACCACGACGACGATGCCGAGGCCCACGAAGTCGGCGGCGAAGGTGAGGGAGCCGCTGGTGAGCAATTCCTGCATGACCGTGACGTCGCTCGTTAGCCGGCTGATCATGCGGCCGACTTCCATGTTGTCGTAGAAGCTGAGGGAGAGGCCCTGCATGTGGTCGTACATTTCGGTGCGCAGTTGGAGCAGCAGCCGGTTGCCGAGCCAGGCGGTGGTCAGCTGTTGGATGAAAGCCGCCAGCCAGGCCAGCAGCGCCATCGCGCCCATGATGGCGAAGAGCACCCAGACCTGGTCGGTATCGCCGCGGCCCGCTGCGTAGACGGAAAGGCCGATGAGGAAGGGCTGGAGGAAGTTACAGGCGGCGAACACCACCATGCACAGGAAGGCGAGGCCAACCTGCGGTTTGTAGGCCTTGAGGTAAGGGATGAGCCGCCGCACCACATCGGCGTCGTAGGCTTTGCCGAGATAGTCCTCGTCCCAGCCGTCGCTGCCGCGAGAGCGCATGGGGCCCATGCCCTGCCCACCAATACCCATGGACCAGCCACCGGCGCCTGCGCCACCCCACGATGCCATTAGGAAGCTCCCCCGGGCGTGCCGGCCGGCTGTGATGCCGGTTCCTCGGCTGCCTCTTTGCCATGGCCTGCGCCAGCCTTGCCGTTGGCTGAAGCGCCGTTGGTGCTCAGCGACGCGACATCGTCGTAGCCCTCTTCGCGCACCTTGATTTCGAGTTCATAGATGTTGCGGTAGAGGCCGGGCTGCTGGTGCAACTCTTCGTGCGTACCGCGCTGCACAACGTGGCCCTTGTCCAGTACGATGATTTCGTCGGCGTCGCGCACTGTGCGCAGGCGTTGGGCGATGACGAAAGTCGTACGGCCCTTCATGAGTTCTTCGAGTGCCTGCTGGATGAGGTACTCGGTCTGCGAGTCCACGCTGCTGGTGGAGTCGTCGAAGATGAGGATGCGCGGGTCGAGAAGCAGCGTTCGCGCTATCGCCATGCGCTGCTTCTGGCCACCGGAAAGCGTGACACCGTTCTCGCCGACCCACTCGTCGTAGCCGTAGGGCAGGCTGACGATGAATTCGTGGATGCGGGCAGCCTTCGCGGCATTCTCCACCTGCTCCTGCGTGGCCTCCGGGTTTCCGTACGCGATGTTGTCGCGAATGGTGCCGAGGAAGAGGAAGACGTCCTGCTGGACGATACCGATGGACTTGCGCAGCGAATCGAGCGTGACATCGCGGATGTCGGTGCCGTCGATGGTGATGGAGCCTTCGGTCACGTCGTAGAAGCGCGGCAGCAGGTTTACCAGCGTCGACTTGCCGGACCCGGTTGGGCCGAGGAGCGCGATTACCTTGCCGGGCGGCGCGTCGATGCTGACATCCTTCACCACGGGGTTCTGTTCGTTGTAGCCAAAGCTGACGTGGTCGAAGCGCACGTGGCCCTTCGGCTGGAGTTCCGATGCACCCGGCTTTTCCTGGACGGCGCTGCGGGCGTCCAGCAATTCGAACACGCGCTCCGAAGAGCTGACGGCGCGGGCGCCGATGCTGATGACGAAGCCGAGCGAGCGGATGGGCATCTGCAGCAGGCTCAGCCACAACACGAACGTGATCAGGTTGCCAGTGGTGAGGTTCTGGTTGGCGATGAGCAGCGAACCGAAACCCACGGTAACCGCGACCTGCATCATCGAAAGGCCGGTCATTAGTGGACCGTGCTGGGCCATGTAGCGGGCCTGCGCGTAGCTGAGGTCGGCCTGTTGTTGGGCCGTCGCGCGGAACTTCTGGCTTTCGTAGGGCTCCTGGCTAAAGGCTTTCACCACGCGGATGCCGGAAAGGCCCTCTTCGGCCACCTGCGTCATCTGGGCCTGGTTCTCCTGGATTTTCATCCACAGCGGCCGCATCTTGTTGCTCGAGACAATCGAGCGCCAGGCGATGATGGGGATGCTGATGAAGCTCACCAGCGCCAGCTGCCAGTTGATGATGAGCATGCCGGCGGTGGCGATGACCACCAGGATGGCGATGTAGAAGAGGCGGATGAAGCCCATGTTGATGAAGATGCGGATGTTCTCCACGTCTTGCGTGGCGCGCGACATAATCTGACCGGTGTGGGTCTTGTCGTGGTAGGCGTAGGAAAGGCGCTGCAGGTTCTGGTAGATGTTGTTGCGGATCGAGTAGGCGATCTTCTGGCCCACGGATTCCGCCAGGTACTGTTGCGCGAAGGAGCTGACCCCACGCCCGATGGCGAAGGCGATGACGGCAAGCGCGGCGAATACCAGGAAGCGTTCGCTTCCTTCGAAGCTGGTAACGATGCCTTCGGAGTCGCGTGCGGGGTCCAGCCCGAAGTCGATGGCCCAGCCAACGAGCACCGGGCTGACCATGACCAGCGCGGAAGAAACGAACGCGCAGAGCAGCGCGAACCCGAGCGTTTTCCTATGAATACCGAAGTACGGCGTCAATCGGCGAAGATGGCGCACCGGAGCCCCCTGAATCTATAGACGCTATCACACCCTTCCGTAAGGGTGAACGTGGGTTATCGAAGGAATGGGGACGCCTTAAACGGGGGCCGGTAGGCACCTTGGGAGGCATTGGAATCAGTTGAGAAAAGAGAGAAAGGCAACCGGCGCTGGCCGCGTCGAGACGGGGCGCCGGTATTGCCAGGGTGGCTCCCGGGCGGCGGGGTCGAGCTTGCCCGGTCAGCTTGCAGCGCAGTGTGCCACCGGTAGCCGCGCGGTGGACGATCGAGATGTAAACTTCCTGCAAAAAATGATCAGTCGCCTACACGGGTGAGTGTTCAACTAGACGTAACGGGGCCATCGTCTGCGCAGCTACGGGATCCAGCGCTCCGCTTCGTACTCGACAATCGCATCCGCCAACGAGCCGTAGAGCAACTCGATAACGTCGTGGCCGCGCTCGCCGTAGTTGTTGGGGTCGATATTGGCAACGCCTGTCACGAGGTAGAACCCGAGCACGCTGGAAGCGCGTACGAAGTCGTCCTTGCATTGGACCAGCGTGTAGTCGCGGACGCCGTTTTCCTGCAGGCCTTCGTGGTAGAGCCGCACCAGGTCATCGGTCAGCTTCTTGCGAACGTCGCTGCGCAGGTTGCCGGCGATGAAGTACTGGAGGTCGGATAGCCCCGTGCTCTTTTGCAGCAGCTGCCAGTCAAGCACCACCAGCTCCTCCCTGGAACCCGGCTTCCCGAAGAGCAGGTTGTCCAGCCGGAAATCCTGGTGCGCGAGGGTCCACGGCATTGTCATCAGCATCTCGATGTACTGGTCGTAGCGTTCGCCAAGGGCGCGGGCGACGCGGCCCACCATCGGGTCGAATTTTTCGGCCCAGTGGGCTTCGAACACGGGCAGGAACTGCAGGTGCGCGCCCTTGAGGATTTGGATGAAGACATGGCCCTCTTTCGGCAGCCAGTCGTAGCGGTCGAGTTCCGGCGAGCCCCACCAGCGTGCGTGCAGCCGGGCGAGTTCGCGCACCGCCAGCTTCGCCTGCTCTTCGGTGCACGATGCGAGCTGGTCGCCCGCCGTGGCTTCCGGGAAGTCCTCCAGCACGAGCACGAAGGCCTGCGTCGAAGGGTCGTAGTCCACGTGGAAGCAGTGCGGCACGCGCGGGCCCGCCTTGGGGCCGAATTCTCGGTAGAACCCGACTTCCCGCTCGTAGAAGCCCATTCCGCCAGCGATGGCGCGTGGCTCCGGGACGGTCGTCGGCAGCTTCACAATCACGGATGCCGGGGCGGCGTCGCCGGGGTTCGTGTCGTACGAAATCCCCACCCGCGCCAGCTCACCAAGGAACCCCACGCCCTCGCCGATGCGCTCCATCGAAATCGAACCGACCCTGCAGCCGGGCGCCTCGCGCTGGAGAGCCATCTCGACCCAGGGTGCGGTCAGTTCGTTCGTGCCACCGGGTATCGCGGGATGTGTCGGCGAAGACATTTTCGTCATCCTTCTGAGAGATGCGAGATATTAGCGCCTTCACGAAGCGTTAACAAGACGAATCTCGTTCGAGGGACCGCCGAGAAGGTGGGAAAGGGGTTCGCGCTAACCCGATGTGACAAACCAATGCGCGAGGCCCGCAACCGCTCCCACCGCGATGAGCAAGGCGCTGTTGGGGCTAAAGCGCACCAGCACGAATGCCGCTCCAATAAACAGCGCGACCGCGAACCAGTCGTCGAGCGCTTCGTTTGCCAGTTGCAAACAGACCACGAGCATCAGTGCGAGCGCACCGGTGTTCACACCGTCGAGGAAGCCGGATGCCCAGGGCGATTGCCGCAGCCGCGGCACCAGCGGGTGAGTCAGCGCGACGAAGACGAAGCTGGGGAGGAAAATCCCCGCCGTGGCGGCCAGCGCGCCGGGGACGCCGTCGATGAGGTAGCCGACGAAGGTGGCAGTGGAGAACACGGGCCCCGGCGTGAACTGCCCCACGGCGATGGCGTCGACCAGCTGCTGTTCCGTGATCCAGCCGCGCGCGTCCACGAGGTCCGCCTGGATAAAGGCGATGAGCACGTAGCCGGAGCCGTAGAGCACCGCGCCAATCTTGAGGAACACGAAGAAGAGTTCTGGCAGGGCGTAGCCGGCGGGCGTGGCGAGGAAGAGCGCGCCCAGGTTGCGCGGCCCCCGGCGGAAGCGAGAGAGGTCGATACGCGGCGGTGCGGGATTGGGGATGCCCGTGCGCTTCGTGAACAACCGCCACAGGAGCAGCAGCACGCCGCTGCCCACTACGAGGATCGCTTCGTTGGTGAAGGGCAGGTTGCTCAAGGCCAGGGCGGCGACCAGTACGCCGAGCACGACGGTGTCCATCCCTTTGAACACCGTGCCGCGCAGCCCCCACGCCGCCTGGATGATGACCGCGAGGATGATCGGCTGGATGCCGTAGATGAGCGCCGTACCCGTCGGCGTATCGCCGTATTCCACGTAGAGCCACGCGAAAAACAGCGTGATGACGACGGCGGGGATGATGAACGCCGCGCCCGCAACCCAGAGCCCGGCCATGCCCGCGCGTTTTGCCCCCATGTGCATCGTGAGCTCGGTGGAGTTGGGGCCGGGGATGAGGTTCGTTACGCCAAGGTGGTCCACGAACTCCTGGTCGGTGAGCCACTTGCGTTGGACCACGAGTTCGCGCCGCATGATGGCGATGTGCGCCGCTGGCCCGCCAAAGGCGATGACGCCGAGCCGGAAGAAGTAGCGAAGGACCTCGCCGAGCGTTCCCCTCGATTCGGCGTGCGGATCCATGGGCGGGGCGCCGTTCGAGTCCATTCGCGGAATCCTACCCGTGGCCCGCTAGCGTTCGAGCGATGCCGGGCTCTGGGGAGCGCGGAGCATGTCGTAGACGAAGGCGGCGAGCACGGCGGCCGCGATCGGCGCGACCCAGTACACCCAGTGCGCATCCCAGACATTGGCAGCCACGGCCGGGCCGAAGGTGCGTGCGGGGTTCATGCTGGCGTTCGCAATGGGGCCCCATCCGGTGGCGGCGAAAGCCACGTAGCCCCCGATGGCGATAGCGGCGAACGGTCCCTGTGCGCGCGAATCGGTGGCCACAGCGAAGACGATGAACGCGAGGAAGAAGGTCAACACGAGTTCGGACCAGAAGGCGGCATCTGTCCCGCCGATGCGTGGCGCGGTGGCGCCCGCATCCCCGGCGTCGCCCACGATGGCGACGATTGCCAGGCCTGCAAGAACGGCGCCAAGTAGTTGGGCAGCGATGTAGCCAACGGCCTGCGGCGCCTGGATGCGACGGCTGGCCCACATCGCAACGGTGATCGCGGGGTTGATGTGGCAACCGGAAACGTGGCCGATTGCGTAAATCATTGCCATGACAATGAGCCCGAAGGAGAGGCCGATGCCCACGCCGGTCACCGCGCCACCGCTGGCAGCGTTCACGGCCATGGCGCCCGGCCCGGCGAAGATGAGCGCGAAGGTCCCGAGCGTTTCGGCCACGTACGGGGCAAAGCGAGGCGAGGGGTTCAAGGGCACCGGGGCATCTTGTTCGTGAATTTGCGAACGTACAAGCGCCGCAATGTTAACAGCGCCGATCACTTCCACGGCTCTTACCCCGCCTCTGCCATGATGAGAGAGTTCTCATTTCCATCTCACGCTTGGCTCATCCGCCAGTGGCTTACTTAACTCATCGAAGCCCCGGGATGACCGGGATCGAAAACAAGGAACGAAGCGAGGAGCAACACCATGAAGCTTCCAACTGAGATGGAAAAGATGCAGCCCTGGTTCCGCGTGATGGCCGGCGGCACCGTCGTGGGTGTCGGCGCGATTGCCATCGCCAACGGCGTAAACCTCGGCAATGCGGACAACCTTCGCGTCAGCGGTATCGACCTCCGCGCTGGCGCCGAATCGTGCGACGACGTGCGCGTCAATATTGAAGGCAGCGAACTGAGCATGCCCGTCAAGCAAATGCTGCTCGACCAGCTGGACAGCTCGGACGACTGCGACGACCTCTGGCTCGCCACGAATGACTCCGGTGATGATGGCCCCGCCCGGGAAGTGAGTGCTTCAAGCGAAAGCGTCTCGCCGCAGGGCAATGAAGCGTGGTCTTCGATTTACGGCAGCGACGATTCGCCCTCCAACGACAGCCCTGATTCGTTCGATAGCCCGGATTCGCCGGATAGCCCGGATTCAATCGACAGCCCGGATTCGCCGGACTCCCCCGATTCGTTCGACAGCCCGGACTCACCGGACAGCCCGGATTCCTTCGACTCACCGGATACCGTTGCGCCGTCGCAGAACCTTGCCCCAACCGCGGTGGCCCAGGTTTCGTTCGACAGCCCGGATTCACCGGATAGCCCCGACTCGATCGACAGCCCGGATTCGCCGGATAGCCCCGATTCGTTCGATAGTCCGGATTCGCCGGATAGCCCCGACTCGATCGACAGCCCGGATTCACCGGATAGCCCCGACTCGTTCGATAGCCCGGATTCGCCGGACAGCCCGGACTCCCCGGATTCCTTCGATTCGCCGGACGATTCGGACTAATGGCAGCCCCAACGATGGACGC
>CAZDZP010000020.1:0-1202 GCA_964509855.1 uncultured Anaerolineaceae bacterium
ATGGACGGAAGTGGCTCGCCGGACACTGGGAGTTCCCGGGGATGGGGCAGATAGTTCGCCTCGACGGGAAGCGGGTATTTAAGGCACTCTAACTAACCGCAATCGTCCGAAGGTACAAAGGAGGCCAGTGTTGCTTCAGAAGTTCTCGTTGGGAATGGGTCTCCTGGTATTGGCATTCGCGGCCGCCGTCATCGCGAGCAGCTACCCACCGGAAGGCGCCCGGGCCGCCACAATCGAGGTGCTCGTTACCAGCACGGCCGACGATCTTGGTGACGCCACGTGTCCCGACGACACCCGCTGCACACTGCGCCAGGCCATCGAGACCGTGAATGTCTCCCTGCTGATGCCGGGGGACAACTTCGCCATCCGCTTCGACCCGGATGTCTTCCCACCGGACGAACCGGCGACTATCGCTCTAGAAACGCCGCTTCCGGAGTTTACGAGGGCGGTGACCCAGGTGATTGGCACCGACGCCGGTGTGATCATTGACGGATCGAACATACCCGAATCGGGTGGCGAGGTAACCGGGCTGCACCTCAACGCGAACAACGTGAAGGTCCGCGGCATTGCAGTGCGGAACTTCCAGAACTTCTGCGTGCGGGTTACGGGTGAAGATACCGACGTGGGTGGACTGCGAAGCCTGGCCCAGGGGCTGCAGGTGGACGGATGCCCGGTCGGCATCCTTGTCTCGGGACCGGGGGCCATCGTGTCGGCAAACGAGGTTGGGCTCGCGAATATCGAACCGAAGTTTCCAATCACGGCAGGCATTGTTGCCAGCGGCCCTGCAACGATCGGTGGCAATGACGCTGACCGTACGAACTACGTCGCGAATGCGGAACGTGCCATAGCGGTCGGCTCGACGGTGCCTTCTACGCTCGGGGTTCGCAACAACGTGATCGGTGAAGGACCGACCGGCGTTCGAGGTGCCGTCGAATTTGGAGTCACCATCGAACCACCGACCGTCGGCGTAGACGTTTCGGAAAACGAATTCGCCGGCACAACAGTCGGCATCACGGTTCGCCAGCAGGGCGAGGCTCCGTCTGACTCAACCGGCAACACATTCCGCGCCAACACCTTCGTTGACATCGGCAGCATGGCAATCGACCTCGGCGAGGACGGCATTCGCAACCCCAACGACCCCGGCGACAGCGACACCGGGCCGAACAACCACCAGAACCACCCGGTCTTCGAGCGCGTTGTCC
>CAZDZP010000020.1:1212-6821 GCA_964509855.1 uncultured Anaerolineaceae bacterium
TACTTCGCGGAACATCGCCCGGTGGACGAGGACGTGCCCACCACGCCGGTACCGGCAGGAATCGCGGTCACCAACGCCGCAGGCGAATTCGTGTTTGCCAATCCACAGGTTTCGCCGGGGGACTGGTTGATGGCCACCGCGACTGACACTGATGGGAACACGAGCGAGTTTGGCCCCTCGGCGCGCGTGGGCACCGGCATACTTCAGTGCGGCAACGTAGGGCTGCGTGGCGGCTGGAATAGTGCCGGGTACTTCGGTGCAATGCTTAACATGGGAAGCGTGTTCCCACCCGGATCGACGCCCCCCGGGCCGGTTGTTTCGATTCACCGGCTGACGAATGGCACGCGTGACTATCGGAGCTGGTTCCGCGGGGCTAGTGAATTGAGCACGCTCACCGCGCTTTCCCCGGGTGAAGCTTACTGGTACTGGGCCGAAGCTAATTCGAACGTTCCGGGCTCCTTCACGGTCGGCGTCCCTGTGCCGATCGGGTTAGCGGAAGGGTGGAACCACTTCGTATACATCGGGGCCGCAGAGGATGTTGATGTTGCATTCGAATCAATCCAGGGCCGCTACAGCTCCGTCCATCGCTACGACAACGGCGTCGGCGGCGGGAAGTGGTCGGTTTACGGCGCGGGAGATGTCCCCGATTGGGTGCAAGGGTTTACCGAAGTAGAGCCATGCACGACCTACTACATCCACATGACGGAGGATGCCACGCTGATTCCGCCGCAGCCTTAGGAAAGAATGGGTCACTCCATGTCGATAGAAATCCGCGCTTGCCGCGACCGAGAAGAATTGAAGGCTTACGGCGAAGTAGTCGCCTATTCCTTCGCCATCAACGAGGCGGAAGACCTCCAGCGCGAACTGGACGCGACCGACCCCGATTGGACGACGTGCGCGTTCGTCGACGGCAAACTCGTGACAACGCTGGGCGCCATCCCGTTCGACGTGCAACTCAACAGCGCCACGGTGCGGATGGGCGGTGTAACCGCGGTCGGCACGCTCCCGGAAGCGAGGCGCAAGGGCTTGCTCCGGCGGGTGATGGTAGATGCGCTCCACACGATGAAGGAACGGGAGCAGCCGTTCGCCATCCTCTGGGCGAGCATGGGCGCTATCTACCAGCGGTTCAGCTATGGGATGGCTTCGCCCCTGATCTCCTACCGCTTCGACCCCAAAACGGTGGAACTTCTACCCGGCTACGAATCCGGCGGCGGTTGCTCACTGCTCCCGGAGGATGAAGCGACCGTCCTTGCGAAAGATACCTACGCCCGCTTCGCGGCGCCCCGCAACCTGCTGATCCAACGCAACAGTTTCCTGTGGGAACACGAAACGTTGAGAAAGAAGAAGGGCAAGGCGCCGTACGTCGCGGCGTATCGCAACGCGGCCGGTGAGACAACGGGCTACGTCATTTATCGAACGAGCGAGGAACGCCAGGAGTCCGGCCCGTCGCAGGTATTGGAAGTGAGCGACATTGCATGGCTCGACCTCGACGCGCTCGCCGGGATCTGGAATTACTTGCGGAGCCACGACCTTGTTTGGCAGGTTCGCCTGCGAGGAGTGATGGGAGCCGACGATCCCATACCTGCGATGCTGCTGGAGCCCCGCGCGCTACGAGCCTCCATCGGTGACGGAATCTGGATGCGGGTTGTCGACGTTGAGACGGGACTGGCGGCCAGGCCGTATTCACTCGATGGCGAGCTCTGTATCGAAGTCGCCGACGAGCTGTTGCAATGGAACGCCGGGCGCTGGCTGCTCACGGTCGAAGACGGCAGGGCCACCGTGTCTCGGACGACGCGCGAGCCGGACCTTTCGATGCCCGTGGCGACACTTGCGACGCTTGTCAGCGGACATCGGACGGCAACTGTAAGCAGGCTTGCCGGGAAACTCGAAGCGCACAACGAAGGTTCAGTGCGGCTTGCCGACGGCATGTTTGCGACCGCCTTCGCCCCGTACACTCCAAATGACTTCTAGCGCCGCGACGGCGCCAGTTCACTTGCCAAAGGATCGCTCACATGCCTGAACCCACCACCCCGGACGACCGGGGCGATATCCTCCCTTTTTCCGCACTCGAGTCGACGTTGCCCAACGGATTGCGCGTCATTGTCGTGAACACGGGCTACCCGAACCTCGTCTCCGTGCAGATCCCCGTGCAAACGGGTTCTCGAAACGAGGTGGAGGAGGGCAAGTCGGGCTTCGCGCACTTCTTCGAGCACATGATGTTTCGCGGTACGGAGAAGTACCCGACCGAGCGATACCACGCGATCACCACGCGCATGGGCGCCCGGCAAAACGCCTACACCACCGACGACTACACCAACTACCACGTGACCATCGCCGCCGAAGATCTCGAACAATTTCTGGAGATGGAGGCGGACCGCTTCATGCGACTGAAGTACTCGGAAGAAGACTTCAAGACCGAATCCCGTGCGATCCTCGGCGAGTACAACAAGAGCAGCGCCGACCCGATCATGAAACTTATCGAAGTGCAGCGGGACAGCGCGTACACCACGCACACCTACAAGCACACCACCATGGGCTTCCTGCGCGACATCGAAGCGATGCCCGGGCAGTTCGACTACTCCCTGGAGTTCTTCAACCGCTGGTACCGGCCCGAATACACCACGGTGATCGTCGCCGGCGATGTTGATCCGCGGGCGACGCTTGCAATGGTCGAGCGCCACTGGGGCGAGTGGGAGCACGGGAGCTACTCCGTCGACATCCCGGCGGAACCGCCTACAAGCGGCCCCATCACGGCGCATGTCCCCTGGACGAGCGCGACCATTCCCTGGCTGACCATTGGCTTTCACGGCCCGGCGATGTCGACCACCGAGCCCGACTACGCAGCGCTCGATACGCTGCTGGATCTCTCCTTCGGTCCGACGTCAGAAATCTACAAGCGGCTGGTCGAACGCGAGCAGATCGTGGACCAGCTCATGCCCTACTTCCCGGCGCACGCGGATCCTGGCCTGGCCACAGTGCTCGGGCGCTTGAAGGACCCGAAGGATGCGGCCTACGTGCGCGAGCAGATCCTGCAGACCTTCGCCGAGGCGAAGGCGAAGCCGGTCGACCCACAACGCCTGGACGATGCGAAGAGCCACGCCCGCTACAGCTTCGTTCGCGCGCTCGACAACTCGGAGTCCATCGCCTCCACGCTGGCGCAGTTTGTGCGCTTCGAGCGGCGCTACGACACGCTCAACGACCTTTTCCGTGTCTACGACGCGCTCACCCCCGGCCAACTGCAGGAAGCCGCGCAGGAGTACCTCACCGACGCACGAATGGTTCAAACAACGTTAGCAACAGAAGGAGTGGTCCTCGGGGTGGACACCGCGCCACAACTGCCCGCCGCTACCGAAACAGCCGCCGCCAACGCGTTGCATGTCCTGGAGCAGAAGACCGAATCGCCGCTCGTACGGTTCAAGCTGCTTTTCGAAACAGGCTCCGCCGACGACCCCGTGGGGAAGGAAGGGCTTGCCGAACTGGCCGCTTCGATGTTCAGTGAGGCCGGCAGCAAGTCGCGCCGGATCGACGAAATCACCGACTTGCTCTTCCCGCTGGCCGGTAGCCTGGACGCGCAGGTGGACCGCGACATGACGACCTTCACGGGCACCATCCACCGCGACAACTTCTCGCGGTTCCTTAGCATCGCCGGCGAACAACTGATTGCGCCGGGCCTCCGTGAGGACGACTTTGAACGACTCAAGGCGATGCAGCGCAACGAGCTGGTGCAGGACCTGCGCGCGAGCAACGACGAGGAACTCGGCAAGGAGCGGCTGCAGGCGACCATCTTCGCGGACTCGCCCTACGGGCACGCGTCGGTGGGCAGCGTCGCCGGGATCGACGCCATCACGCTCGAAGACGTCCGCGAGTTCCAGGCGGCGCGCTACTCGCAGGCAAACGTCCGCATCGGTATCGCGGGCGGCTACTCGGACGCGGACCTTGTCGCGCTCCAGACTGTGGTTGGAGCACTCCCGGTGGGCACAGCGGCCGAGCGACCGCCCGTTGTCGCGAAGGCTACGTCCGGACTCTCCGTCGAAATCGTGGAGAAGGACACCCGAGCGACCGCGATCTCGCTGGGGCACGCCATCCCCGTGACCCGCAGCCACCCGGACTGGGTGGCCTTGTGGCTGGCACGGGCGTGGCTCGGCGAACACCGCGCCTCCAGCGGGCGGCTGTTCAACCGCATCCGCGAAGTGCGCGGCATGAACTACGGCAACTATGCCTACATCGAAGCCTTCCCCGGCGGCATGTACGGGTTCTTCCCCGCAGCCAACCTTGGGCGACGGGCGCAGATCTTCGAAATCTGGCTCCGGCCGATGGTCCCGGAACAGGCCGTGTTCGGGCTGAAGGTCGCGCTACACGAACTGCGGTCGCTGATTGCCAACGGCCTGACCGTGGACGCCTTCGAGGAGACGCGCGAATACCTGTCCAAGAACGTGTTCGTGACCACGAAGACACAGGACCAGCAGCTTGGCTACGCGCTCGACAGCGAGTGGTACGGGATCCCCGAGTTCACCACCTATGTCCGAGACGGACTGGCCGCGCTCACCGTGGAGCGAGTCAACGAGGTCATTCGCGAGTATCTCTCCGGGGAGAACCTCTTCGTCACGTGCATTACGGGTGACGCCGCGGCGCTGAAGTCAGCATTGCTTGCGACGGAGCCGACCGTCATCACCTACGATTCGCCGCCGCCGGCAGACGTGCTCGCGGAAGACGCCGTCATTGGAAAGCTCGACCTCGGGCTGAGCGACGAGCGCATCCGTGTGACTCCCGTCGACGAGGTATTCGCCAACTAGGGAAAGGATTCGCCGGTTCAGTCCAGCTGGCCGGCGAGCGCCTCTGTGGTGGTAACGGGCAGCTGGCAGGCCATGTTTTCGCAGAGGTAGGCCTGCGCTCCAGGCCCGGCGTCGCGACCTTCGAACAGCGGAAGGGTCGTTCCGGCTGTGCCCGGCGCGAGCACCAGCCACGGCAGGAAGCGCCGGAAAGCCTCGACTTCGAGCGGAGCCCTCGCGCTTTCCGGGCCCACGACTACAAGCTCCTGTCGTGGCGCGAGCGCGAGTTCGATGGCGCACAGTGTCGCGCCGAAACCGGAGGGCATCTGGTGCAGCTGTTGTTCAAACTGGGCAGCTACTTCGTTGACGACCGATTCCCACGCCGGGACTTCGAAGTAACGGGAGAGCCACCAGGCGAGCTGCGCCGTGGCGCCGTTCCCGCTCGGCGTGGCCGCATCGAAAAACGACTTCTGGTCGAAGAGCAGCTTCTCGCCACTCCGGGGTGCTTCGAAGAAGCCCCCGTTCGTCTCGTCACGGAAGTCGGTAAGGATGACCTGGAAGAGTTCGCGCGCCCACTCCAGCCACGAAAGGTCACCCGTCGCCCGGTACAGTTCGACGAGCCCCAGCCCCAGGTAGGCGTAGTCCTCCAGCATGCCGTCGATACGCGCATCGCCGTTCTTCCACGTGTGGAGCAGGCGGCCGTCGCGCCACATTTCGTCGCGTAGGAACGTGCCGAGGCGAACCGCCGTGTCGCGCAATGCATCGTCGCCAAGTACGCGCGCCGCCGTCGCGACGCGGGTCGACGCCTTGTTGTATTTCGACGACCCGGTGTCCCACAAG
>CAZDZP010000020.1:6831-16882 GCA_964509855.1 uncultured Anaerolineaceae bacterium
CGAGCACCCGCGCGGCCTCAGCGAGGGCGCCCAGCATCAAGCCGTTCCACGACGTCAGCACCTTGTCGTCGAGCCCGGGAGCGATGCGCTTCGAGCGTTGCGCAAAGAGGCGTTCGCGGATGTCCTCGAACTTCGCCAGTGCTTCCTTCTCCGCCATCCCGAATTCGGGCGCTATGTCCTTGAGATGCACGCGGCCGGTGAGGACGTTGCGACCGGTCAGCTCCGGGTGGTGTGGGTCGAAGAAGTTCCCAGCGCGAGTCGCACCGAATGCGGCGGCGGCGAAGTGCGCATCGTCCTCACCGAGTGTTTCGCGAAGTTCTTCGAGCGTCCAGACAAAGAACTTGCCTTCGATGCCCTCGGTGTCGGCGTCCTGGGCGCTGAAGAACCCGCCCGACGGGTGCAGCATTTCGCGCTGCAGGTACTCCAGCGTCTCGCGCACTATCCGTTCGTAGAGCGGGTCCCCGGTGATTTGCCAGGCGTGGAGGTACACCCGCACGAGCTGTGCGTTGTCGTAGAGCATCTTTTCGAAGTGCGGCACCGTCCATGACGCATCGACGCTGTAGCGGGCAAAGCCGCCGCCGAGCTGGTCATACATTCCCCCGCTCGCCATGTGGCGCAGCGTTTCCGTGACAAGGTAGAGAGCGCCGGGGTCGGGGGCTTGCGTCCGTTCCATGCGCACGTGGTGAGCAAGAAGGAACTCGAGGTTCGAAGGCGAGGGGAACTTCGGCGCGCTGCCGAAACCACCCCATTCAGGGTCGAAGCTGTCGCGGAAGCGGTTGACGGCCGACTCGGTGAGCGATGAATCGAACTGACCCGCTCCGGTTGGAGCGCGGGATGCGCCCTCCCGCAGCTGACGGGCGATGTCCGTCGCGGAGCCAACCACCTTTTCGCGCTCGTTGTCCCACGCGTTGCGCAACGCTTCTAGCACGCGGCGGAACCCCGGGCGGCCGTGGCCGTCGTCCGGCGGGAAGTATGTCCCGGCGTAGAACGGTTCGAGGTCCGGCGTGAGGAAGACCGTCATTGGCCAGCCGCCGGAACCGGTCATCGCCTGTACGACCGTCATGTAGACGCCATCGACATCGGGCCGTTCTTCGCGGTCGAGCTTCACGTTCACGTACCACTGGTTCATCAGGGCCGCCGTCTCTTCGTTTTCGAAGGACTCATGCGCCATCACGTGGCACCAATGGCAGCTGCTGTAGCCCACCGAAAGCAGGATGGGCTTGTCCTCCGCGCGGGCTTTTCCGAACGCGTCATCGCCCCACGGGTACCAATCGACCGGGTTATCGGCGTGCTGGAGCAGGTAGGGGCTGGTCTCGTTGGCAAGGCGATTTGGCATGGTAACTCCGTTCAACAGGCGCGCGATGAGGTGCTCTTCCACCCTAGGCGATATGGTTGGCGCTGGCCAACGAATCCAACCTCCAACGGCCACGGAGAAAGTCTTGAATCGAATCGCAGTGGCTGAGTTGTTCGACTATGTGAACTGGGCATGGGAACGCATCGAGAAGACCATCGACGAGCAGCCGGAGGGCACCTTCACGAAGGAGGCACCCGGTTCGGGATGGCCGCGCCTGGCCGACTGCTGCTTCCATTCGGCGAGCGCCTACGACGGCTGGATTAACGGCGAATGGGGTATTGGCGACGGCACCTACTTTGCACAATCCGAGGACGCCATCGAATCGTGGGACGAGTTCAAAGCCTACCGCGCCCGCTGCGTCGAAGCCTTCAGCACGGCGATGAAGGCCAGCGAAGACAGTTTCTCGCGGCGGCGGAAGTACGAAATCGAGCCGGGCGTGGTGGAAATGATGTCGACAGGCGACATCCTCGCGAACCTCGTT
This sequence comes from uncultured Anaerolineaceae bacterium, assembly GCA_964509855.1. Lineage (GTDB taxonomy): Bacteria > Chloroflexota > Dehalococcoidia > Tepidiformales > Tepidiformaceae > CAZDZP01. Next base: position 8,667 of record CAZDZP010000020.1, read on the forward strand.
TTGCACGAGCGCGGCCACCACGGCGACCTGAACACGCTGTTTCACCAGCTCGGGATTCGCAGCTACATCATTGACTACCGCTACTTCGTGACACGGCGCGATGAGTTCGCCATGGACAACGGCTAGCCGTGGCGCCGCCACGCCAGAGACCGTAGGCTTCGCTCGCAAACCACGTCCGAGGCAGGGTGCTCCATGGTCGCAGACTTCACGATTCGCAACGCCACCGTGATCGATGGCTCCGGAAGCCCCGGCTTCACGGCGGACGTCAGCGTTGAAGGCGGTCGCATCACGCGCGTGGGCGAAGGAGCTTCAGCATCGACGGAAATCGATGGAACCGGACTCGTGCTCGCGCCGGGCTTCGTTGATACCCACAGTCACGACGATGGTGCGTTCATCCGCTACCCGGGAATGGAGTTCAAATTGGCGCAGGGCGTCACGACCGACGTGAGCGGCAACTGCGGCTTCAGCTCCATCCCAAACGAGCCGGGCCGCCGCTACATGCCCGGCGACATCGTGGGGATGGAGTCCGATTGGACAGACCTGGACGGCTACTTCGCGAAGTGCGCGGCGCAGAAGCCGGCCATCAACAACATCATGCTCGTGGGCCACAACCGCATTCGCGCCCACGTTGTTGGGCTGGAGAAGCGCGCCGCCACCGCCGACGAACTCGTTGAGATGCGCGCTGCGGTGCGGCAGGCGATGGAGCAGGGCGCGTGCGGTTTTTCGACGGGCCTCATCTACGAGCCCGGGCGATACAGCGACACGGAAGAAGTGGTGGCCCTGGCGGCCGAGTGCGGCCCCTTCGGCGGCATCTACGCGACCCACATGCGCAACGAGGGCGACAAGCTGCTCGAAGCCGTGGACGAAGCCATCCACATCGCTGACTCCGCGGGGATCGGGCTGCACATCTCCCACCACAAGTCGGCGGGTAAGCGAAACTGGGGCGGCGTCCCGGCTTCGCTGGCGAAGGTAGATGCGGCCAACGCGTCCGGCTCGGACATTACGCTCGACGTGTATCCATACACGGCCGGCAGCGGCCCCATGTGGCAATACGTGAACCTCGACGCGATCGACACCGAGTGGGCCCAGAACGTGCTCATCGCGAGCTGCCCCGACTACAAGGAGTGGGAAGGGAAGACCATCCCCGAAATCGCGCAGGAATGCGAATGGGAGGTCGACGAAGCGGTGCGGCAGGTGCTGACCAGCCCACGTGGCCGCGAGGTCATCTGCATCCACTTCATCATCGACGAGCACGACATCGAAGCGAACCTTCGTCACCCGAAGATGATGGTCGGTTCTGATGGCATCCCGGACCTGCGAGGCAAGCCACATCCAAGGCTCTTCGGCACAATGCCGCGTGTCCTCAGCCACTACGTTCGCGATCGCAAAGTTCTCAGTCTCGAAGAGGCGATCCACAAAATGACGGCCTTCCCTGCCGAGCGATTCGGGCTCGCCGACCGAGGCTACGTCCGCGAAGGGCTGGTCGCCGACCTCGTGTTGTTCGACCCGGAGAACGTGCGCGACCTCGCGACCTACAAAGACCCGAAGCAGGAGCCAGCAGGCATTCACAAGGCCTTCGTCAGCGGGCAGCTTGCCTACGACGAGGGAAATCATACGGGCGTCGGCGCCGGGAAGATGCTGCGCTACCGCAAGGCCGACTAGTGTCGGGGGTCACTCGAAACGCGGCAGCACCTTCTCCTTGAAGAGCTGAATGCTCTTGAGGTTTACCTCGTTCGGGATGAGGCCGTTGTACATCCAGGCGTGAATCCACTCGACGGGCGTGTCCTGCACCAGCCGTTCCATTTGCCGCGTTACGGTCTCGACGCTGCCGACAAGCATCGAACCGTTCGCGAGGCGCTGGTCCAACGAGGGGATGTTCTCCTGGCCCGGTTCGCGCAGCACGTCGCCGAAATGGAACGGGGCGAACCATGCCGCACCACAGAAGGCCGCCCCGTGCGCCCACCAGTGCTTGGCCTCTTCGTCAGTTTCGCAAACGATCAGGTCACGAAGTACGCCGAGACCTTCGCCACGACCAAGGGAGCGTCCCTGGGCGGCCGACTCCTCCTGGTACACGTCGTAGAGACGGTTCTGCAGCGCGAGGTGCATCGGCGGAAGGATTGCTGTGACCTCTTCCCGGGCGCACCAGCGGATGGTGTTCTCGCTGGACGCGAACGGCTGGAAGACAGGCGGGTGGGGCTTCTGGAGCGGTTTCGGGACCACGCCCAACTCGGTGACGATGTTGTTATCGCTCACGCCGCCGCCCCACTGGCGAGTCGCGTCGATGTCCCACGGCGTGCCTTCCGGGGGAATCTGCCAGTACTTCCCCTCGTAGCTCATCATGTCCTGCGTCCACGCCTGCTTGATGATACGGAAGTGCTCTTCAAAAGCGGCGCGGTTCGCGGCGTCGATTTCGTCGTGCTGGCCGGGAGTGGCGCCGTGCACGCCGTGGAGCTGCTGCGCCATCGTGTCGACCCAACGCCGCTGGTAGCCGCGCGCGAAGCCGGCGTTCGCCCTGCCGCCGGACATGTGGTCCAGCATCGCAATATCTTCGGCGACGCGGATGGGGTTGTTGGCTGGCAGAACGATGCCTAGCTGCCCAACGCGGATGCGCTTCGTCTGCATCGCGATGTAGAGATCGAGCAACACCGGGTTGTTCGAAAGCTCGAAGCCTTCGATGTGGAAGTGGTGTTCCGTGAAGGAAATGGAGTCGTAGCCGAGTTCGTCGCCGAGCTTCGCCTGTTCCGAGAGTTCGGCGAGCATTTGCTGGTAGAGCTCCGGGCGCAGGCCCGCGCGGCCCTGCTCGACATCGGCACGGGACCCGACGCCCGGGAGATAGAACAGGCTAACCTTCATCGCGTGCCCCCTGCACTGTTTGCAGCGCGACTCTACCGCAGCGCCGTGGGCTTCGAAACCCGCGTCCGCTGCCGTGGGCAAGTCGGTGCAGGTATAGTCCACACAAAAGCACCCGACTCCGTGGAGGAATCATGACTCAAATGCCAGCACTGGCGCTGGCGGCCGTACCGGGCCGCCGCCAGAAGACCATCGAACTCGCGCAGGAAATCGAAAGGCGAGGGTTCCAGGGAATCTACTGCGCCAGCTTCGGCGACGGCATGGGCCTCTGCCTTTCCATGGCGCACGCCACGAACACCATCAAGTTCGGCACGGCGATCGCGAACATCTACGCCCGCCATCCCAGCGACATGGCCTCCCAGGCCTCCTACATCGACGAAATCAGCGGTGGACGCTTCTACCTTGGCATCGGTGTCAGCCACGGCCCCATGCACAGCCGCATGGGCGTCCAGGTCGGCAAGCCGCTCAGCGACGTACGCGATTATGTTGCCAAGATGCGGGAGTCCGCCCAACAAACGGGGCCGCTGCCGCCGATCGTTCTCGCCACGCTGCGCAAGAAGATGGTGCAGCTCAGCGTCGAAATCGCCGAAGGGGCGGTCTGGGCGAACGCCTCCCGTTCGCACATGGCCGAATCGCTGAGCCACATCCCCGCGGAGAAGCGGGATGGCGACTTCTACATCGGCGACATGATGCCGACCTGCATCGACGACGACCGCGAAGCTGCCGCCGCCGTCATGCGCCGCACGCTCACCGGCTACGTGGTTCTGCCGAACTACCGGAACTACTGGAAGGAAGCCGGCTACGTGGAGGAGATGGAAGCGATCGAGAAGGCGCTGGCGGCGGGCGAACGCGACAAGCTCCCGGGCTTGATGACCGACCGCTGGCTTTCCGACAGCACGCTCTACGGCAGCGTGAGCGACGTTCGCAACGGACTCGAAGAATGGTTTGCCGCAGGGATGAAGACTCCCATCCTCGTGCCTTCCTCGACGAAGGGCGGCCAGTTCCAGGCCTTCGAGGAGATGTTCAAAGCCTTTGAGTAGTCTGCGATGACGGCCCCTGGTTCGGAACCGTTCGCGGAAGAGCTTCGCATTGCCATTGAAGCGACCGAGGCGGCTGCCGCGGAAGTGCTGCGCATGCGCAACGACGGGCTCCGCTACGGGCACAAGGAAGGCCGCGAGCTCGTTTCCGAAGCCGACATTCGCGCTGCCGAAATGCTCCACGAGGCCATCACCGGGGCCTTCCCCAACGACGGTTGGTTGAGCGAGGAGCACGTTGATACGGACGTGCGCCTCGGCAAGGACCGCGTGTGGATTGTTGACCCCATCGACGGCACGCGCGAGTTCCTAATGGGCATCCCCGAGTACGCCGTCTCGGTTGGGCTGGTGGTCGAGGGCAAGCCCGTGCTGGGCGTCGTGTGCAACCCGGCCACCGGCGAAACGGATGCTGCCGTCTGCGTTGGCGCCGAGGAGCGACCTTCGGTCCTCATACCACCGAACTTCGATGTGCTCGTGAGCCGCAACGAAGATCGCTGGCGCGACATCCCGCCGTTGCCACAGGGTGCAAACCCCATCGGCATGGGGAGCGTCGCCTACCGGTTGGCGGTGCTTGCGAAGGGCGGGGCGCACGTCGCGGTGACCGCCTACGGCCGCTCGGAATGGGATGTGGCGGCGGGTGTCGCGCTCTGTCTCGCGGCCGGGCTGCGCACCACCGATGTGCTCGGCGAGCCCATCCCCTTCAACCAGGAAGAGCCCTACGTGCGTGGGCTGCTGGTCGGGCAGGCGGGGGTGCACCAGGCAATCTCCGAACACTTCCGGCGCGTCGGCGCCGTCCGCTAAGCTGAGCAGCCATGCTCCATCGTGTAAGGTATTGGAAAGTGAAGTGAGGTTGGTCAATGAGCGTTCGCATTGGTCTCGGTGTAGCAGGTTTCCCGTTTTCCGGGCCCCGGGCGTTCCTGGAGTGGCTCGACCTTTGCGAAGACAGCGCCATCGACTCCATTTGGATCAGCGAGCGGCTCGTTTCGAAGAACCTCCAGCTCGAACCGATGACCGCGTTCGGTGTCATCGCGGGCCGCACGCAGCGCATCAAGTTCGGGATGAACGCCATCGTGCTGCCGTTCCGGGACCCTCTCGTGCTCGCCAAGGAATGCGCGACACTCGACTTCCTGAGCGAGGGGCGGCTGCTCCCGGCCTTCGGCGTCGGTGGTGACACAGCCCCGGAATTCCACGCAACCGGGCGCAACCCGAAGGGGCGGGGGGCGTACAGCGACGAGCTGATCGAATTGCTGGTGCGCCTGTGGAGTGAGGACGACGTCACCTACGAAGGCGAGCACTTCAACTACACGAACGTGACCATCGAGCCGAAGCCGAAGCAGCAGCCCCTGCCCGTGTGGATTGGCGGGAGCAGCCCGGCGGCGATTCGTCGCACCGCGGAGCTTGGCACCGGTTGGCTTGGAGGCGTGCAATCACCCGCGCAGGTAGCGCCGGTCGTCGCGGCAATCAAGAAGGCGAGCGACGAAGCCGGGCGACCAATCGACGAAGACCACTATGGCGCGGGTTTCCCCTTCCGCTTCGGCAGTTGGGACGACGAGGTGGTGCAACGCACCGCCACCGCCTACAGCCGCATCGCCGGGGCCGACTCGCCGGAAAGCATGATGGCCGTTGGCAGCGCCGAAGACATCATCGCGAGGGCGCGCGACTACACGCGCGCGGGCATCTCAAAGTTCGTCCTACGCCCAATGTCGGACTCGGACGCGGACATGCGCCGGCAGGTGCAGCAACTCATCGACGAAGTGCTACCCGCAGTCCACGGTTTCGTGCTCGAGGAAGAGCTGGCGCCGGCCTAGGGGTTCGGCTTACGCCGAAACCGCACCCAGAGCGCGTCGTCTTCTTCGACCGCCGGGAGTTGCGGGAGCGGAACCGATGCCGCGAGCACGGATTCGCTATCGCAGGCGACGACCATTCCCGCGCGGTCCCATGTGGGAATCTTCGCGTCCACGAGGGCGTCGCTGAGTTTCTTGTGACCCGACCTTGCTCGGACGACATCGCCGGGCTGGGCCGGGCGCACGCGCAGTGCTCCCTTCAACCCCGACATGGACACCATCGACGGTTCGGGACCGCCGTCGGACGGGAAGGGATCGATGCCCACATCGATTCGCCACGGGCCCGCGCCAGTCGAACCGGGGACGTTGCACACGACCGTGTCGAATGGTTCAGGGGCTACTACGATGCGGGGGCCAACGCGAACCAGCCCGCTCGACGCTTCCAGCACTACGTCTCCGAAGTCCACGATGCCGGAGCCGCGCTTGAGCACGTCTGCTGCGTTCTTGCTACGCGTGCGGTTGACCTCCGTTTCGAGACGGGAAAACAGCGCTTCGCGTTCCAGCACCAGTGTCAGCGACTCCGACGGAAGCTCGCGCAGCGTTGCAACGGCGAAGATGGACCCGAGTTCGCTGCGGACAGCTGGTTGCGCCCGCATGGCAGCGTCTTCGAAGGGCTCGAAGGCTTCGCGGGCCGATTCGGCCAAACCCACCAGCGAGCGGTTCAACGAAGGGTTAATCTCGCGCAGCGCGGGAAGTACCTCGTGACGCAAGCGGTTTCGAAGGAGCGAGCGGTCCGCGTTGGAGGCGTCCATCAGCGGCGTGATGCCGGCCGCTTCGCAGACGGCCTCGGTTTCCGCGCGGGTGGTTTCGAGCAGCGGCCGCAGGAGAAGCAGCGCTTCCGCGCCCGGGAGTTGAGAGCGGGGCAGCATCCCTCGCACGCCACGGACACCGGTGCCGCGCAACACGCGCTGCAGGATGGTCTCTACCTGGTCATCGGCCGTGTGCCCGGTGACCACTGCGCCGCAGGTCTTCTGTTGCGCGACGAAGGCGAGGAACTGGTAGCGCATCTTGCGCGCCGCTTCTTCCATCCCAGCCTTGCGCGCGGCCGCGGCTTCCCGGACGTCCCCTTCGCCGGTGAAGCAGGGCACATCGAGTTCCTTGCACCGGTCTCGAACGTAGGCGAGGTCGTCGGCCGACTCGGGGCGGAGCTGATGGTTGAAATGCGCCGCCATCAGTTCGAAGCCGAACTTTGGCGCCAGCTCGCGCAACAGCAGCAGCGTCGCCACAGAGTCGGCGCCGCCGGAAACGCCGACGAGCACTCGCTCGACGCGCCGAAAGACGCGTTCGCGCCGGACGAAGCGCTCGATCTTCTGTTCGATGGAGGGACTAGGCATGCGGAAGTGACTCAGCGGGGAAAGAGGCGTTCCCACCAGGTGCCAGCAACAACGCGTTCTTCCTGGAGTTCGGGACCGACAACGATGAAGGGGATTTCGCCCGGGCGCGCGTAGCCGAGTTGACGGCGCGCCTGCTGTTCCACGAAGTCATCCGAAGAGACATACGCGAGAACACCTTCCAGATAGGCTTGCTGATCCTGCAAACGGCGCAGTTCAATTTCGGAGGCAGCACGCTGTTCCGCCAACGTATGGTTACGAATGGCGCCGACAACCGCAGTGTATGTGAAATAGCCCGCCAGGAGCAGGCAACACACAAACAGCAGTTGGCCACGGCTGCGGGGGAGCACCGGTACGCTCAACTTAACAGCGACGTTACGTCTCCTACGCTCAAGGTACAAGGTCTTGGAGATGGCAGGTGTCATTGAGCAGGAGCACTTCGGTACGGCCGCCGCGAACGTCCAGCACGCTCACCGAAGCTAGGTCTGTCGCGAAGTGGCGAAACGCGGCCAGCGGTAAATCAAGCAAGCGACAAAGGAGAATCTTCGTCGTGAAGTTGTGCGATACAACCGCTAACGACTCCGCTTGGGCCTCGTGAAGATGCTCCACGAACGGGTCCAGCCGGTCGGAGAGGTCCTGCAGGCTTTCGCCACCGGGCATGCGGACGTGCGCGCACTCAGGGCTCGCCCAGAGCCGAAGGAAGTCCGGGTACTTCTCCCGCATTTCGGGAAAGGGCATGCCCTCGGTCGCACCCACGTCCAACTCCAGGAGCGCGTCGTCGGCTTCGACTTCGAGCGACAGCTTCGAAGCGAACTCCGTGGCCGTCTGGCGCGCACGCAGCAGGGGGCTCGTCACCACCCGGTCGAGAGGAACTCCGGCCATGCGAACGGCGAGCCTTGCGGCCTGACGCTGGCCGAATTCCGTGAGCGCGACGTCCTCGCGCCCCAATCCGACGCCCTCGCGGTTGGAGGCCGTTTGCCCGTGCCGCACGAGATATAACTTCATTCCTGGAAACGACCCACGCGGCGATAGGCTTCGCGGGCTGGCGACACGTCGTCCAGCAACAGTCCTTCGCGAATGTAGAGCGGCGACTCGAAACCCGGGAAGAGCGCGTGCAAGAACACTTCGGGGCGCACGGTGAAGTCCTGGTGAGCGCC
>CAZDZP010000021.1:0-16469 GCA_964509855.1 uncultured Anaerolineaceae bacterium
GCCAGAGTCCACCAGAAGCGTCGCCAGAAATCGCAAAGTGGTTCGGATATTCCCCCGGCTCGGGGAGCCAACCCTTTCCCCTCACGATCCCAGCCTCAATCTGTCCCGTCGACTTCAACCGTCCCCAACGCTCCGGATCCGCTCCCGCTTGCCCGGGATACCGTTCGTCACCGGCTCCCACTTCCCCTTGCGCAGCACTTCGTAGGCGCGAAACGCACAGGGAATGCCCTTCGCATTCATCAGGTCGGGCGAATCCATGAGCTGGAAGTGCAGGTGCGGCGAGGTCGAATTCCCCGTGTGACCCACCCGGCCGATAACGTCGCCCGCCTTCACCTGCTGGCCCTCGACCACGTTCACCGTCCCCGGTGCGAAGTGCGCAAACCCCGCATAGACATCGCCTGAACGCAGAAGCACGTGGTTGCCGAGAACCGAGGCCATCCTCGACGGATTGAACCGCAGACCGTTCCAGATCGCCAACAGCACTTCGCGCACCGGGAACACCCACGCCCGCTCCGCCCACCCATCCGATGCGCGCACCACCTCGCCATCGAACGGCGCGTGCACCCCCTCGCCCCACGCGTAGCACTCGCGTGTGCGACCTCCAACAACGTTCGCCCGGAGACTGCTCGCCGGGTGGACGTTCACACCTTTGCGCCGGTCCACCTTCACGAAGTCGAACGCGAATCGCTGGCCCAGCAAATCCGTCCCGTGGCTTGGCACCCGCGCCGCCGGCGTCGTAACCGCCATCCATCGTTCGCCACGAAGCGGAAACTCGACTACAAACGGATCGTCTAACTCGTTCGTCATCGCCCGGATTATAGAGACGGCCAGCCCGCCGGCGACTGCACCCTTTCGGCCGGTAGTTCGTGGATTGCATCACCCAACCTTGACGATGAAGCCGCCACCAAATGAACATTCCATTTGACTCCTTGCGCGGAGAAATCGAGCGCGAAACTGCCAAGGATGAGCTTGATGCGTTTGACAAAACCCAAGCATGGACGGGTCGGAGTATCGCAGGAGAGGACTTGGCAGAAATGAGCGAGCAGACCCCGCACCTCTACTACGGAACTCGTGATGTCCTCAGCCGGGGAGACGAAGTCCCGCCCGCCGGTGGATTCGTCTACTGCACGGCGAACCTCGACGCCGCAGTCTGGGCTGCGGAACTTTCGGAAGGTGACGCGGAGCCCCGTGTCTACAACGTGGCGGCTACCGGACCGGTGGAGAACGCCCAAGGACAACCGGATTTCACGCCACCACCCCACCCGGCAATGTCGTGGCGCTCCCAGCAACCACTGTTGGTCCTCGGCGAGGTCACGGATTGGACCTACTATCACGGAACGCGCGCCGACCTCCGTCCCGGCGACCTGATAAAGCCCGGCCATGCAGCCAACTTCGGCCCGACCCCGCGCCTGGCAAACTACGTCTACTTCGCCCGGACCCTGGATGCCGCGACGTGGGGCGCCGAGCTTGCCGCGGGCGAAGGGCCAGCACGGATCTACATCGTCGAACCAACGGGCGAAATCGAAGACGACCCAAACCTCACGAACGTGCGATTCAAGGGCAATCCAACCAAATCCTTCCGCTCCCGCTCCCCGATTCGCGTCATGGGCGAACTTGAGGAGTGGACCGGTCATCCCCCCGAAGCGGTCCGTGCGATGAAGGAAGGGCTGGCGCGGCTCGACCAGGAAGGCGTTGAGCCGGAGGACGACTGACACCGGCACTCCCGTTGGTGATGGGACTGGACCCCACCGTTTATCATGCTCACTCGCCACCGCAAATCATCGCTTCGCTACCAACCAACCCCACCCTCCCGTATCATCTGCCTCGCTTGAATCACCCGGGCTCGCCCCGGGATACCCACCCACTCGAGGCAACATCCGCATGACATTCGAAGCCGTCCTGGCTCAGGCCCGATCCGAAGGCCGCACCCTCTTGAACGAAGTCGAGGCCAAGCAGGTTCTCATCGACGCCGGCGTCCCCGCCACCGCCACGTCGCTGGCAACATCGCCCGCCGAGGCAAAGCAGCAGGCGGAGGCCATGGGCTTCCCCGTCGTCCTCAAAATCGTCTCTCCCGACATCGCCCATAAGAGCGACGTCGGCGGCGTGAAGCTCAACCTTACGGACGGCGACGCGGTCGCAGCCGCCTACGACGAAATCATCGCCAACAGCAAGAAGGCCGAACCGAACGCCAACATCCTCGGCGTTTCGGTCCAGCAGATGGCGAAGCCCGGCACCGAAGTCATCGTCGGCATGACCACCGACCCGCAGTTCGGCCCCGTCATGATGTTTGGACTCGGCGGCGTCATGGTCGAAGTCCTCAAGGACGTCGCATTCCGCCTCATTCCGCTCGAAGAGAAAGACGCCCGCCAGATGCTCACGGACATCAAGGGCAAGGCAATCCTCGACGGCGTCCGCGGCAACCCGCCCGCCGACCTCAACGCCCTCACCGAGACCATCCTCAAGGTGTCGAAGTTCGTTGAACAGCACCCCGAAGTGCGCGAACTCGACCTCAACCCCGTGTTCGCCTACGACAAGGGCGCCATGGCCGTCGACGCCCGCATCGTGGTCGCGGAGGCCTAAGACAATGGCAGCACCCGGACACAAGCTCGACAAGATGATGAACCCCAAGACCGTTGTCGTGATTGGCGACAAGGGTCCCAACTTCATGTGGCTCAACAACAACATGCCCTTCAAGGAAAAGGGTGGGAACCTCTACAGCCTCCAAATCGACGAAAAGGAACACGAAGGGATCGCCACGCTCGGCATCGAGAACTTCACCTCCATCAACGACATCCCGGAACAAATCGACTACGCACTCGTCGCGGTTCCGCGCCAGGTCGCGCACTTCGTCCTCAAGGACCTCATCTCTGTGAACGCCAACGGCGCCGGCTTCTTCACTTCCGGATTCGCCGAAACAGGCGAAGAACTCGGCGTCCAGCTCCAGGAAAACCTCACCCAGATTGCCCGCGAAGCCAACTTCAATCTCGTTGGCCCGAACTGTATGGGGCTCTACCTACCCAGGGTAGGCGTGCGATTCAACGCCGACGCCCCCATCGCCGACGACGGCGTCGTAGGCTTCCTCTCGCAGTCTGGCACCCACGGGATTATGTTTAGTCTTGTGGCCGGTGCCAACGGGGTGCACCTCAGCCGCTGCGCCAGCCTCGGCAACGCCATCGTCCTCGACGTCAGCGACTACCTCGAATACCTCGTCGAAGACGACGCAACGCAGGTCATCGGCATGTACGTCGAAGGCGTGAAGGACGGCCGCCGCTTCTTCGAAACCCTCAAGGCCGCCTGCAAGAAGAAGCCCGTCGTCGTCTGGAAAGGTGGCCAGACCGAAGCCGGCGCCCGCGCCACCATGTCCCACACCGCGTCGCTCGCGGCCCCGCAGGCCATCTGGGATGGCATGGTCCGCCAGTGCGGCGCCATCCCCACCAACAACCTCGACGAGACCATCGACGTCATCAAACTGCTGGTCAACGCGAAGAAGCCGTCCGGCAAGCGCATGGCACTGCTCGCCCAGACCGGCGGCCAGTCCGTCTCCATCACCGACGAATTCGCCAAGGCCGGCTTCGAAGTGCCCCGCTTCACGGACAGCACCTACGAAAAGCTCGGCGAGTTCTTCAACATCGTCGGCGGCAGCTACCAGAACCCGCTCGACATGGCCGGCACCATCCAGGGCAACAACGAAACGCTCGACAAGATCCTGCGCATCGTCGACGCCGACCCCAACGTGGATGGCATGACCATGGAGCTCTCCGCGATGTTCGCCGCCCGCCAGTGGAAGAACAAACCCGAAACCCTCGACGCCACCATTGAGGCACTTCACGCCCATATGCAGCGCAGCGAAAAGCCTTTCCTCGCCGTCCTCCACCCGGCGCACGAAGCCGAATACGTCGCCTCCATCCAGCCCAAGTTCAACGAACGCGGCATCCCGCTCTTCCAGAGTTTCGGCCGCGCCGCCGCCGCGTTGGCGCGGATGTCGGGCTGAGCTCCACTTGGTAAAGATTGCAAGCGACGGTTGTTAAATCGCTAGATGTGACCCTATTATTTAGCACCTGCTTACGAGGTGCCAGAATGCTAAGGCCGCAACACACGACCCTCCGCTCGACGATCATCCTCCTCGCGCTCATCGCACTCGTTGCGGTGAGCGCGCTTTCTTTGCGGCCGGCTGGCGCCCAAACTGCCCCCGGCATCGCGCTCACCAAGATTGTCAACTGGAACGGTGTCACCCCGTACGACATCTCGTTTGAGATATGCATCGCCAGCGCCACCTATGACGACTGCGACACCGTCGAACACGGCGAAGCCGCTGTGTTCTCGGATCTCCCGGCCGGCACCTACACCGTCACCGAACCCGGCGCAGGCCCGCTCTGGCAAACACAGATATCTCAGAACCCCATAGTCATCAATGAAGAGTCGCCGATCGTTAACGCCACGGTCACGAACACCCACATCGCGGGCGGCAGCCTCGTCGTCACCAAGCAGGTCAACTGGAACTTCACGACTCCCGACCCCACAAAGGTGTTCAATATTTGCATCAGCGGTAGCTTCTTCAGTGGCTGCCAGAACGTCGTCGCCGGGAACTCGGTTATCTGGACGAATCTGCCACCCGGCACCTACGTCGTTTCCGAGACGAATCCCGGCGCTGGCTGGGGTCAGTACACCGTTTCGCCGAGCAGTGCCGTAGCCGTCTCGTCGAATGGCGTCCACACACGCACCGTCACGAACACCCGTGTTGGCGGCGGCCGGCTGGACATCTCGAAGGTCGTCAATTGGGGCGGGCAAACACCTATTCCCGGCACGACCTTTCAGGTCTGCATCGCCAGCTCGCTGTACTCCGAATGCCGTGCGATATCCCCCGGCGCCACGATCTCCTTTGGCGGTATCCCCGCCGGCCAGTACACCATTACCGAAGTCAATCCCGGGTCAGGCTGGTCGACTCCCGTGATCTCTCCCGGCGCAGTCTTCGTCCAGGACGGTCAGATCTCAACAGCGGTGGTGACGAACACTCGCGGAGGCAACGGCCGCCTCGAAGTGCAGAAGCTCGTCCGGTGGAATGGCGTCACGCCAACCGCCAACCCCTTCGAGATCTGCATCTTCGGCGCCACGCTGAGCGACTGTAAGCAGATCATCGGTGCGGGTCTCCTTGTTTGGGAAAACCTGCCCGCCGGACCCTATAGCATCAGCGAAACCAACCCCGGACCGAACTGGAGTACCCCGGTCATCTCCCAGAGCCCGGTCCAGGTTGTCAACGGCCAGACCACCGAGGTGACCGTTCTCAACGATCGCATCCCGATGACGGTTACTCCCACCGCCACGAACACTCCGTCGCCAACGGCAACCACACCGCCGCAAACTTCGACCCCAACGCCCATCGCCACAGCGACGGCAATACCGTCTACACCCACGGCGGTGGCGACGTCGGTTGCTCCCGGTCCGCCCTCCACCGGTACCGGCCTGCGCCCATCGGGTACTGTCGGCCTCGGCCTGGCGCTGGGCGTCATACTCGTCTCAGGTGCGGCTGTCATGGCATCACGCGGACGTTGGAAGGTGGAACGCTAACTCGCTCCAGACCCGCTGCCGGGCGACCTGCTCGGCAGTGGGGCTTTACACGGCCCCCGTGAAACACGAAGATCGTGACATGAGAAACGTCACCATCAGTTTGGACGAAGACCTCGCTCGCAAGGCCCGGGTGGCCGCGGCCGAGCGCGACATGAGCCTCTCCAAATTCGTCGCCGAACTCCTGCGCACCGCGATTGAATCGGATTCGGACTACGAGGCGGCTCGCAAGGCTTTCTTTGCGCGGCCGCTTCGTCCCCTGCTAGGACCGGGAGAGCGTCTCCCTTTACGCGAAGAGCATTATGACCGGCCTCGTCTTCGTCGATAGCAACGTCGTGGTGTACGCGCGGGATCCCTCTGAGCCGCGTAAACAAGAGGCCGCCGAAGCCTGGATGGCCCATCTCTGGGATTCCCGTGGCGGGCGTCTGAGCGTCCAGGTCCTGAACGAGACTTACAACGCACTTACCCGCCGGCTTTCGCCAGGCCTCACGAAGCTCGAAGCTGCCGGCGAGATTCGAGCCCTTTTCGCATGGGACCCATTGCCGCTTTCCACTTCCGTCGTCGAACTCGCCTTCGCGATCGAAGACCGTTTTCAGCTCTCCTGGTGGGATAGCCTCATCGTCGCCGCCGCGAAGCGGCAAGGATGCACCTACCTGCTCAGCGAAGACCTGCAGGACGGTCAGGACTTCGACGGTGTGCGAGTGCTCGACCCCTTCTCTCATCAACCCGACAGCGTCCTGCGCTAGATCACGAAGAGCGGGGTTCAAACCCCGCTCTCCGAATCCTCCAACCTGGGACGCCAGCCCCTACTTCCCTGTCATCTTCCGCGCATCGAGAATCTCCGTGAGTTGCTCCGCCGTGAGGTCCGTCTCCTCGAGTGCGATCTCTCTGATCGACTGGCCCGTACGGAATGCCTTGTTCGCCATCTCCGCCGTCTTGTCGTAGCCAATGACGTTCGCCAACGGCGTCGCAATCGACAGGCCGAACTCGACCATCCGCGGACCGTTCTCCGTCGCCACCAGCCCTGACACGCACTTCTCATCGAGCAGCGTGCACACGTTCGCGAGGATCTCCACCGACTGCAACATGTTGTTCGCGGCCACCGGCAGCATCGTGTTCAGTTCGAAGAAGCCCCACTGGCCCGCCATCGCGATGGTCGCGTCGTTGCCGACAACCTGCGCGGCCACCTGCACCACTGCCTCCGGGATAACCGGGTTCACCTTCCCCGGCATGATTGAGCTCCCCGGCTGCAGCGCCGGGAGCTGCAATTCGTAAAGGCTCGCGCGCGGACCCGACCCCATCAGCCGAATGTCGTTGCCAATCTTCACCAGGCTCACCGCCAGCGTCTTCATCTGGCCGCTCGCCTCGACCACCGCGTCGATGGTGCTCTGCGCCTGGAAGTGGTTCCCCGTTTCGCGCACTTCCACCCCGTAGTACTCCGAGACGTATTTCAGCGTCCGTGCCGCGAACTCCGGGTGCGTATTCACGCCGGTGCCGACGGCAGTGCCGCCCAGCGCAACCTCGCGCAGCGCGTCCGCTGCCGCCGAAACGCGCCGTCGGCCACGTTCGATTTGCCCGGCGTAGCCCAGGAATTCCTGGCCGAGGCGAATTGGCGTCGCGTCCATCAGGTGCGTTCGGCCTGTCTTCACCACGCCATCGAACTCTGTCGCCTTCGCCCGCAGCGCTGCTTCGAGCTTCTCCAGCACCGGTACAAGCTGCTTCTCGATCGCGATGAGCACCGACAGGTGTAACGACGTCGGCACCGTGTCGTTGGACGACTGGCCGCGGTTCACGTGGTCGTTCGGGTGTACCGGGTCGTAGTGTCCCAGCGGCCCCTTGCCGAGGATTTCGTTGGCGCGGTTCGCAAGCACCTCGTTCACGTTCATGTTCGTCGAGGTACCGGACCCGGTCTGGAACACTTCCACCACAAACTGCTCATCGAACTTCCCGGCGAGCACCTCGTCCGCCGCCTTCACGATCGCATCGGCCCGTTCTTCGGAAACAAGGCCAAGGTCCTTGTTCGCCAGCGCCGCGGACCGCTTGATGACCGTGTGCGCATAAATAAAGGACTTCGGCATCAGAATGCCGCTAACGGGGAAGTTGTCGACAGCGCGTTTGGTGTCGATTCCGTAGTAGGCGTCGGCGGGGACCTGGTACTCCCCGATGGAGTCGTGTTCGGTACGGGTGGCTGGTGTGCTGGTCATGGGGAGATTGTAGCTTTCGAACGGTTGGAAGCCACGCTGCTACGGAGTTTCCGAAGGCAGCACCCTTCCGCTGTTCCTATACCGCATCACCAGTGGCACAACAAACCACAGCAACGTCGCAAGGAGCGCGACAGCCCCCGCCGCAAGCGACGCCGATGTCGCGTCGTACAGCACGTCCGAAACCAGGAACACTACCGCCGCCATGGCAAACGCGAGGAACACCGTCCCAAGAATCGCCAGCACCGTCGCGATCGCCACGAACTCGTGGCGGTCCCCACCATCACCGTGTTGGATGCGGTGCATAGCGCTCGGCGTTATCAGCAACACCGACGCGATAGCCGCCGACATGAAGGCTGCGAAGTAGGTTGTCTGGTTCCGGTCGGATATCTCGGAGAACTCGCCGGTGAAGGGCAAGGTCAACAAAAAAGCGAACAACACCTGCACCCCAGGGAGTGCAATACGAACCTCGTCCGAAAGTTCGGCAACCCGGCGGTGGGCTGCCTCTCGCTTCGAATCACCCTGCTCCGCAAATTCGGTCATCCCTATAGTGTCACCGCTTCATGGAGTGAACTCCAGAGCCATCGGCGCTGGTTGCCTATGCTCCACCTGCTCCACGCGCCGGGCAGCCAACACATCTCGGCAGCAGCTCATCCGGCTCGCGAACCGGCACGCCCTGCCGCTCCAACAGCGCTCGCAGCGTCCACAGCGGCAGCCCCATCACGCCGCAGTAGCACCCGTCGAACGCCTCCACGGTAGGCACATCCGCGTCCTGGATGGCATAGGCGCCGGCCTTGTCCATCGGGCGACCACTGGCGACGTAGTCCCGGATTGCCGCTTCGGATAAATCGGAAATCGTCACGCGGCTCACGTTCACGTCGCTCCGTTCGCGACCCCCGCCGATCACCGCCACCCCCGTCGCCACGATGTGTTCGCGACCATGCAGCGCCATCAGCATTTGCACAGCGTCCTCCGGCGACTCCGGCTTTTCGTAGAACCGCTTCCCGTCATGGACAATCGTGTCCGAGCCAATGACCAGCGCGTCCGGGTGGACCTCCGCCGCGGCCCGAGCTTTTCGCAACGCAAGCATCTCCGCGGCCCGCGACGGGGCGTGCGAAGGCAGGCTCTCTTCCACATGCGTCGGGTCGATCACGAAGTCGTCCAGCAGCGCCGCCAGCAGCTCCCGGCGACGGGGCGACGCCGAGGCCAGCACGACCTTCGTCACACCGGTCACTTCTTGTCCGGCTCCGCCAGCGAAAGACGCGTCACCGTCTCCACGTGTCCTGTCTGCGGGAACATGTCGATCGGCGTCACGCGGTCGACCCTAAAGCCGCCGTCCACCAGCACCCGCAGGTCGCGCGCCAGCGTCGCCGGGTTGCACGACACGTACACAATCGTCGAAGGCCGGAACTCCACCAGCGCTTCAAGCACGGGTGGTGCGCAGCCGGGCCGCGGAGGGTCCAACAGCACCGCATCCGGCGGGTTCATCAGGTCAGGCAGGATGTACTCCACCTTCCCCGTTCGCACCTGCACATTGGGCGTGCCCTTCACGTTCTGCGCGGCGTCCTTCGTCGCGCTCGCCGCCTCTTCAATCGCCAGAACGCGGTCGAACCGATTCGCGAATATCACCGCGAAGGTCCCCACGCCCGCGAACGCATCGACCAGCAGCTTCCCCTGCTGCGGCAGATAGTCGCCCACGACGCGCACCATCTTCTCCGCCTGCTCATGGTTCACCTGGAAGAACGCCGAATCGCTCACGATGAACGTGTGCCCACCCAGCTTCTCGAGGTACGCCTTCTGGCCGCTCGCGACGTCCAGGTCTTCGATTTCCGGCGTGATCAGGTAGCTCTCCGGGTTCGTCCCTACGCGAATCTGCACCTGGTGCAGCCCGCGCGCCTTCCCCTGCAACTTCGGCAGCAGCTCGTTAACAAAGGGATGCGCGATGGGGCATTCGTTCACCGTCAGCAGCCCGCGACCCTTCCGCGAGACAAAGCCCACATCGCCATGCGTCGGCCCCGTCGAAAGCCGGATGTGGTTGCGATACCCCCAAGGGTCATCCGCGCCCACCGTTTCGTCGACCGTCATGTCCTCGAAGTGCCCGATGCGGCGCAGCTGTTCGACCACCACGCCACGCTTCGCAACCAGCTGCGCCGCGTAGTCCATGTGCTGCAGCTGGCATCCGCCGCAGCGCCCGAAGAGCGGGCACGGCGGCTCCACGCGGTCCGGCGAAGCCTCGATGACCTTCGTCGTCGTCCCCTCAACGTAGTCCGGGTGCACCTTTTCGATGTTCGCCTCAACCAGTTCCCCGGGCGCCGCGTACGAAACCAGCGCGACGCGGCCATCCTCCAGGTGCGCCAGGCCCTGCCCCCCGAACACGATCGATTCGATGCGGACGGTGACCGGTGGCAGGTCGACAGGCGGGGAACTTCGGCGGGAGCGGCGGCGGCGTTGATTCATGCGTTTCAGCTTAGGCTGGCCCGCTGCCACGGGCGATGTTTGCCCCCGCCACACCTTGCCCGAAAGCCCCCGCGCCGCATACGATGATTAACGCTGGCCCTGTGGTGTAGTGGCCCAACACGCCACCCTGTCAAGGTGGAGATCGTCGGTTCGAATCCGATCAGGGTCGCCAGCTACCCGAAACACAAAGCCCGCCGAATCGGCGGGCTTTTTCGTTACAAGCCAACCGGCACCTACACCCACTCTGTCAGCGTTCACCACCTCGATCTCAACGCCATCGCCGGTCTCAGCGGAGCCGAACGCGAATCCGAGAATATCGCTCGCCCCTGCAACAGTGCGGGGGCGCGGGCAGCGCCCGGACGAGTCACAGAGGAGTGGTACCTGCAGCGGCCATGAGCCGCCGCATGTAGGTAAAAAGCGCGTTAGTCGTGGAAGAAGGCAGAGCAGCCAGCGGACGCCAGCACCCAGTAGCTCTGCGTAGCTCGCGTGCTCGTCAGCGTCTGCAAGGACGGTGCGAGGTCGCGCAGCCAACGCTGCCAACTCCCGGCGTCGTCGTTCCATGCATAGACGCCTTCGACGCAACGCAGTTCGGTCACAAAGCGCTGGAGATTGCCGGCGGGCAGGTAGGTCAGGTTCCAGCCGGGGCTCAGCTGTACATGCAGGGACGAGCTCGTGCTGTCGATGACACCGGCGCCACTGGAACCCGAGACGGACGGAAGCGCCTGGCTCGAAGTCGCGGATGCCGGGTAGAGGGAACGCAGGGCGGCCATGTCGTCTTCGGCGAGCCGGCGCTGTACGCCGCTGTAGGCGTAGAACATGACGGCCTCAGCCTCTGCGTCGGTGCAGGGGCCAAGTGCGGGGCAGCTATGTTCGAGACCGGCGACGTGGCCGAGTTCGTGGATGAGAACGCTCACGGCGTCCCACGTGCCGTTTGCTCCGAGGCTTAGGTTGGCTCCCGGATTGCTGTTCATGGAGACATCAACCTCGTGGGATTCGAAGCTCTTCGTGGTGTAGCCCAGTACGCATCCCGCATCGCAGCCCAGGTCCTGCCAGGCGATGACGTTGGCACCGTCAGTACCGTTGACGTTCATTGAGGCGGGGAGGCTGGTTTCGCCGCGATAGTCGAAGGCAAACGAGGTTCCCTCGACTACGCTCCAGACGGAGAGAGCGGCGGCCACGTCGGCGGCGGTAAATCCGGCCGGGGCGCCGGCCGGATTGTAGAGAACCGGTACCGGGACTTCGTCCGCGTCCCACTGCCAACCCCAGGCGTTCCATTGGGCGCGAACGGTGCCTTCGCCGCCGTTTGAGTTGGCCGGGGCGGGAGCGTCGTGATCGTGAAGGTCTTCGAGTACGGCACCCGGGTGCAACGCACGTACGGCCGAAGTTGCCGCGGCAGCGGCTTCGGCAGGGTCGCCCGCTCGGACGAGGAAGTGCGCGCTTGAGCGACTCCCGTCGGGAAGAACGACGACGAACTCCAGCTCACTCAGGGAGTCCCGGGCGGGGCCATCGCCGGGAGCAGCCTGGTTCGCAATACCGCCCAGGAAGAGGACGCCGACCAAAATGGTGGATGCGAGGGAGACAATGCGTTTCATGTCTCTGACAATACTAGGTAAACACCCTATTGCGACCCCCTGGCAACCCTTTCGCCACCCATTTCAAACAGGTTTCCTATGCGCAGAAAAGCCCGGGCAATGCCGGGCTTCTGTTTCCAGGGTTCCTGGTGCGACAAGGGGATGGGCGAGGGCTACGGTTCGAGCACGACCGCTCCCTGCCGGGAGGCGATAATCCAGTAAGCCTGGCCCTTCTTGAGCTGCTTCAAGGTGTTGGCGTAGTCAGGCAGGTTGGGGCCAAAACGATCCCACGTTCGTGTGTTCGGGTTCCACGCGTACACCACGTTGACGACGTTGCCCATGTTGCCAAGCACCTCGCGCGGATCGGCGTCATTCGCGGTCCAACCGGTGAGGTTTGCCCCGGGAAGGAGCGGAAGAGACGGTGGTTTCGGAGCCGACGGAACGGGAGTGCGAGTCGGCGCAACCGTTGCGGACGGAGTTGGGGACTTGCCCGGCGTCTTGGCCGTGGGCGTCGCGGTGGGCGGCACGAGCGGAAGCGAACCGGCCGGAGTATTGGTCGGCGTGGCAGCGGGCGATGGCGGCTGCGTTGGCGCCGGTGTCCCCACGGGGACCGGGGTTGGTGTCGCAGTCGCCCCAACTACCTGGGTAGGCGTTGATGTTGGCATCGGCGGTATCGGGGTGGGAGTGCTGGTGGGCTGTGGGGTATTCGTCGGCGTGCTTGTGGGTACGGAGCCGCCGGCAGCGCCGTACTTGGCGATCACCCCATCGATGTCGTCCTGGGTGAGAGTGCGCTTGTTCGTGCCGACGCTGTAGGAAGCGAACATGACGGCGGAGCTAAAGCTACTGTGGCCGAGGCCAAGCGCGTGGCCAAACTCGTGGACGGCAACGCTCTCGAGGTCAACGGCGATGGGTGAGCCAGTGGTCCAGCTCCAGTCCGGGTCGAACTCCATGTCGAACTCAACAGCGGTGGAGCCGGAATACCAAGTGCAGGTTACGGCGAGTGTCGAGCCCGGCTGGGCGCCCCAACCAACGGTGTTTTGGCCATCGCGACCGCCCGATCCGTGGCATGCCCCGGTGCCAGCGCTAGAGGGAAAACCACCCTGGAACGACCAGTTCGCTCCAGTCGCGTTCCACGCGTTGGCGCCATTGGTCATAGCCTGCTGGTCGCCACCGAGGCCAGCGGGCTTTCCTGTGGGGTCATAGCCCCAGGAGGCGGTGCCTCCTGGCCAGGAATAGCCATTGAGAACGAACTGCGCGGTCACGTTGCCGCTATCACCAATCTCTACGGCGCCCTGGAAACGTTCGAGCATCTCTTCACGGGCCTGTTCAGCAGCCTCGCCGAAGTCGGTTCCCGGCTCGTCGAGTACGAACATGCCGATGCGGACGTTCCACCACTGACCGTCGTCCGGGACGACCAGCATCAGTTCCGTGTGGCGAAACTTCGGGTCGGGAGCAGCGCCCGCGCTGTCCGAAAGGGAGACGAATATCCAGCCAGCGGCAACCCACGAAATCACCGCGAGCAGCGCGACCACGGCCGCGACTCGCTTGCCACCGCCGGAACGCTGCTGAGGTGCCTGGCCAATAACCGTCATGCTGTCATCCCCCGCCAGTTGCGCCTTCGTTCGCGTGTTCCCGGCTGACCCCTGCGCCGCGCGCAAGGGCCCCTGCCTAGAAAATCGGCACGACGGCCGGGACACTTAGGGGAGGGAACGGACAGGGGGAGAACAATTAGGGTTAAATGGGATGCGGGTGTCTCACGGTCGTAAAGGAGCAGCGCGATGCAGATTGGCTGCGTGCGAGAACGCAAAGACGGTGAAGAGCGGGTGGGTCTCACACCTGAAGGAGTTGTGGCGCTGCTGAGCCGTGGCCACAAAGTGCTTGTCGAACGTGACGCCGGTGCCGAATCCGGGTTTTCTGACCACGCCTATAAAGTCGCCGGAGCCGCAATCGCCGCGGACGCCAGCGATGTGTGGGCGCAAAGCGAGCTGGTGGTGAAGGTGAAGGAGCCGATCCCCGAGGAGTACGGCTGGTTGCACGAAGGGTGTGCCGTGTTCGGCTACCTGCACCTTGCCGCGGACCGCCCGCTAACTGAGATCCTGCTGGAGAAGCGAGTAACCGCAATCGCGCCCGAATTGATTCGGCAACCAAGCGGCATCTTTCCACTGCTCGCGCCGATGTCGCAGATTGCCGGAAGGATGGCCGCCGAAATCGGGGCACAACTGCTCAAGCGCCCGGGACCGGGACGCGGAAAGCTGCTGGGCGGCATCGCCGGCGTGACACCGGGCAGGGCGGTGGTCTTGGGCTCGGGAACGGTGGGCACGTCGGCTGCACGGGTGTTGCTTGGGCTGGATGCCCAGGTGACGATGATTTCTGACGATCTGCCCCGGCTGCGGCAGATCGTCGAGCAGTTCGATGGACGGGTAACGACCCGGGTTTCGACCCCGGCAACGGTCGCCGACTCGTTGGCAGGCGCAGACCTCGTAGTCCTGGCAGTGCTCGTCCCGGGAGCCCACGCGCCCCGGGTGGTGACGCGCGAGATGGTGCGTTCGATGGGCCCTGGCGCAGTGCTCGTGGACGTATCGATAGACCAGGGCGGCGCTTCGGAAACCAGCCGCGTTACCACGCATAGCGACCCGACCTACGTCGACGAAGGGGTGGTGCACTACTGCGTGGCGAACATGCCCGGTGCGGTGCCACAGACGAGCACGCTCGCGCTGACCAGCGCCAGCATTCCTTACGTGTTGGCGATCGCGGACCGTGGAGTTGAAGGAGCGTTGCAGGCTGACCGCGGGCTGGCTGAAGCGCTGAGTACTTACGAGGGCCAGTTGGTACACCGGCCGGTAGCCGAGGAGTTCGGGCTTAAGTGGACGGCGAGCCCGTTTCTCGGCGAGCTTTAGGCAAGTACGGGAAGGAGAAGCAGCATGGCAGACTGGTACAACGAAATCGACGCGGAACGGCGCGCATTCATCGAAGCGCAGCACCTGTTCTTCGTAGCGACCGCCCCGAAGGACGGCGAGGGCTTCCCGAACCTGTCGCCAAAGGGGCGGTCACTACTGCGCGTGCTCGGACCCAACATCGTTGGTTATGTGGACTACCCCGGCAGCGGCAACGAAACCGCAAACCACCTGGACGAAGGCAGCCCCATCACGCTGATGCTCTGCAGCTTCGGACCCACCGCGGGGATCCTGCGGCTCTACGGAACGGGCCGGCGGCTCGACCTGGACGACCCCGAGTTTCGCAAGTACGCCACGCACTTCGCGGATGACTTACATCCCTACGTCCGGCAAGTGTTCCTCATCGACGTCGAAAAGCTCCAAACCTCGTGTGGTTACGCAGTTCCGCGGTACGAGCTTATCGAAGAGCGCGAGACGCTGGACAAATGGTGCGAACGGAAGCTGCAGCCACGGGAAATGGACGGGGCCATGCCGAAGTCCGGACCGCTCCTGACGAAGGCGGGCGTTCCGTACGGGGCCAGGCCGGCAGCTGGCTAGCTCCGGAGCCACTCCACCGTGAGGCGGACGCCTTCTTCGAAGCTCGTGAGCGGTTCCCAGCCCAACGCCTGTTTCGCCGCCGAGTAGTCCAACCAGAAGTTGCGGACGTCACCGGGGCGCGGGGGACCGTAGGCTGGCTCGGTGGTGTCACCGGTCGCGGCCTGGAGCGTGCGAAAAATCTCGTTCACCGACGTGCCCTGTCCAGTGCCGATGTTCAGCGTCTCGCCGTCGGCGGCATCAAGCGCGAGCACGTTCGCCCGGGCGACGTCGCCCACGTAGAGGTAGTCCTTGCGCTGCTCGCCGTCGCCGTCGATGGTGCACTGCTTGTGATCCAGCATGAGCGCGGAAAAAATCGAGACGACGCCCGCTTCGCCATACGGATCCTGGCGGGGGCCAAAGGCGTTTCCGTATCGCAGAACCGTGGAGACCAGCCCGTGCGTCTTCGCGAACAGCGCGAGGTACTGCTCTCCGATGTGCTTCGAAAGCCCATAGGGCGACAGCGGACCGATGGGGTGCTGTTCCGTGACCGGGAGCGACTGGGGGTCTCCGTAGACGGTGCCGCCGGACGAGGAGTAGATCATCTTCCGAACGCCATGCTGCGCCGCAAGTTGGGCAATGCGCGCTGTCCCTGCGCCATTCACTTCGAGGTCGTGCACGGGGTCGCCAGAACTCACCTTCACCGATGCCTGGGCCGCGTGGTGGTTCACCACCTCAGGCGCGACATCCTGGAAGACGCGTTCGAGTTCGCGCGAATGGATGTCGAATTCGTGGAGCGTTGCGCCCGTGGGGACGTGGCTTCGGCGACCAGTAGACAGGTTGTCGACGACGTGTACTTCGTGACCCGCGGCGAGATAGGCCTCAGCGATATGAGAGCCGATGAACCCGGCGCCGCCGGTAAGTAGAATTTTCATGCTGCGATCCTAAAGCACATAGGTTTAGCGTTCCTTGAGCTTCGCTATCCCCCAGCCGATGACGGCGCAGGTCCCACCGGTCATCAGGCCGCCGAGGAACATTGGGGCGAAGACGGCATCGAAGGACGCTGATGAGGCCATCTGCACGTACTTCATGAGCGCGACGTTGGCCGCGAATCCGCCCGTGAAGCCAAAGAACGCCCACTGGAACTCTGCCCTGGTGCGACCGAGCTGTAAGTCCTGGGCAACGCCACGCAGGAGAGAAGCGGCGTCGTC